>NZ_JABMCW010000573.1:0-2065 GCF_013179705.1 Pseudomonas sp. CM25
TTACCTCGAAGGAGATCAAGGGCCTGACGTTCACCGGTGGCCGCCTGGACAAGGCCAAGGACCGCAACGACACCAACTGGGAAGACCTGGCCCTGAACAACAAGAACGGCCGCTTTGGTGGCTCGTTCAGCGCCGACAACCTGGCCCTGGGTGGCCTGGACTACCAGTTCACCGACCGCATCACCGGCAGCTACCACTTCGCCCAGCTCGACGATATCTACCGCCAGCACTTCATCGGCATGGTCGCGACCCAGCCGTGGGGCCCGGGTACCTTCGGCGCCGACCTGCGCCTGGCAGTCAGTGACGACGCCGGCGCCGCCAAGGCCGGCAACATCGACAACACCACGGTCAACGGCATGCTCAGCTACAGCCTGGGCGGACACAAGGTCAGCGGTGCCTGGCAGCAGTTGTCCGGCGACAGCGCCTTCCCGTATGTCGATGGCGCCGACCCGTATCTGGTCAACTTCGTCCAGATCAACGACTTTGCCGGTGCCGACGAGCGTTCCTGGCAGGCGCGCTACGACTACAACTTTGCCGCGCTCGGCGTACCTGGCCTGACCTTCATGACCCGCTACATCAGCGGCGACAACGTCAGCCGCGCCGCCGGTGGTGAAGGCAAGGAGTGGGAGCGCAATACCGAACTGAAGTACGTGGTACAAAGCGGCGCGCTGAAAAACGTCGCCGTGCGCCTGCGCAACGCCACCTTCCGCTCCAACTTCGCCCGGGATGCCGACGAAGTGCGGCTGCTGGTGAGCTACAGCGTGGCGCTGTGGTAAGCCAATAGCGATAACCCGATAACAACAACGCTCACGGAGATCGACGATGACCTTTTCACTGCGCCGCCTTGTCCTCGCTACCGGCTGCCTGCTGCTGGCCGGCAACGCCCTCGCTGCCGAACCGAAACGCCCCGAATGCATCGCCCCGGCCTCGCCGGGCGGTGGCTTCGACCTGACCTGCAAGCTGGTGCAAAGCGCCTTGGTGCAGGAAAAGATCCTCAGCAAGCCGATGCGCGTCACCTACATGCCCGGCGGTGTCGGCGCCGTGGCGTACAACGCCGTGGTTGCCCAGCGCCCGGGCGATGCCGGCACCCTGGTGGCCTGGTCCAGCGGCTCGTTGCTGAACCTGGCCCAGGGCAAGTTCGGCCGCTTTGACGAGAACGCAGTCAAATGGCTGGCTGCGGTCGGCACCAGCTACGGCGCCATCGCGGTGAAAAGCGACTCGCCCTACAAAACCCTCGATGACCTGGTCGCGGCGCTGAAGAAAGACCCGAGCAAGGTCGTGATCGGCTCCGGCGGCACCGTCGGCAGCCAGGACTGGATGCAGACCGCGCTGATCGCCAAGGCCGCCGGCATCAACCCGCGTGACCTGCGCTACGTGGCCCTGGAAGGCGGCGGCGAGATCGCCACGGCACTGCTGGGTGGGCACATCCAGGTCGGTTCGACGGACATCTCCGACTCCATGCCGCATATCCAGAGCGGCAACATGCGCATCCTGGCGGTGTTCTCGGAAAAACGCCTGGACGAGCCGGAAATGAAGGACATCCCTACCGCCAAGGAGCAGGGCTACGACATCGTCTGGCCGGTGGTGCGCGGCTTCTACCTGGGGCCAAAGGTGAGCGACGAGGACTACGCCTGGTGGAAGGCCTCGTTCGACAAGATGCTGGCCTCGGAAGACTTCGCCAAGCTGCGTGACCAGCGCGAACTGTTCCCGTTCGCCATGACCGGTGAAGAGCTGGACGGCTATGTGAAGAAGCAAGTGGCTGACTACAAGGCACTGGCCAAGGAATTCGGCCTGGTCCAGTAAGCCTCCAACGACACCCGCTCTTTGTAGGAGCGGCCTTGTGTCGCGAAAGGGCTGCAAAGCAGCCCCAGCGATTTGTGCACCGCTGCTGGAATCGTGGGGCCGCTTCGCAGCCCTTTCGCGACACAAGGCCGCTCCTACAAAGGATCTGCGTCTTGCCGAACAACAAGAGGATTCCTTGATGATCCTGCAACGCATCTTCGCCCTGGCCCTGCTGGCGGTGTGCGCCGTCCTGGCCGTGATGGCCTGGCCCTACCAGGCGGCG
>NZ_JABMCW010000574.1:0-2058 GCF_013179705.1 Pseudomonas sp. CM25
CCAGGCTGCCCAACGAGCGGGCCAGCACCTTGGCGGTTTCTTCACCAACATCCGGAATGCCCAGTGCATAGATGAAACGCGCCAGGCTCGGGCGCTTGCTGGCCTCGATGGCGTCCAGCAGTTTCCTGCTGGACACTTCAGCGAAGCCTTCCAGGCCGACGATCTGCTCGAATTCAAGCTTGTAGAGGTCTGCCGGCGAACCGATCAGGCCTTCGTCCACCAGTTGCTCGACGCTCTTCTCGCCAAGGCCGTCGATGTCCATGGCGCGGCGCGACACGTAGTGAATGATTGCCTGCTTGAGCTGGGCGCCACACGCCAGCCGGCCGACACAGCGATATACCGCACCTTCGCTGGTGGTTTCCTTGCCTTTGCTGCGCTTGACCAGCTGGGTACGCTCGACCTGCGAGCCACATACCGGGCATTCGCTTGGCACGGCGACCGGACGGGCACCTTCCGGGCGGCGCTCTAGCACCACCTGCATCACCTGCGGAATCACGTCGCCGGCACGGCGGATGATGACCGTGTCACCGATGCGCAGGCCAAGGCGGGCAATTTCATCCATGTTGTGCAGGGTGGCGTTGGACACGGTCACGCCGGCCACCTTGACCGGTTTCAGGCGGGCCACAGGCGTTACCGCACCCGTGCGGCCAACCTGGAACTCGACGTCGAGCACTTCGGTGAGTTCTTCCATGGCCGGAAATTTATGGGCGATTGCCCAGCGCGGCTCACGGGCACGGAAACCCAGCTCGCGCTGGGAGGCCAGGCTGTTTACCTTGAACACCACACCGTCGATTTCGTACGGCAGGTTGTTGCGCCGCTCGCCGATGTCGCGGTAGTAGGCCAGGCATTCCTCGATACCCGCCGCGTGCTTGAGCTCGCGGCTGATCGGCATACCCCAGGCCTTGAGTTGCTCGAGAACGCCGATATGGCTGTCGCCGATGCTCTCGGAAACCTGACCGACGCCATAGCAGCAGAACTCCAGCGGGCGGCTGGCGGTAATTTTCGAATCCAGCTGGCGCAGACTGCCAGCGGCGGCGTTGCGCGGGTTGGCGAAGGTCTTGGCGCCGGCCTCGGCCTGAGCAGCATTCAGCCGATCGAAACCGGCCTTGCTCATGTACACCTCGCCGCGCACCTCCAGCACCGCCGGCCAGCCCTCGCCCTGCAGCTTGAGCGGGATGTTGCGCACGGTGCGCACGTTGGCGCTGATGTCCTCCCCGGTGGTGCCATCGCCACGGGTGGCGCCCTGCACCAACTGGCCGTCGCGGTACAGCAAGCTCACGGCCAGGCCGTCGAGCTTGGGTTCGCAGCTGAAGTCGACCGCCCCGGGCTGGTCGAGGCCGTCAACCACGCGGCGGCCGAACTCACGCAGGTCGGCTTCCTCGAAGGCGTTGCCCAGGCTGAGCATGGGCACTTCGTGGCGCACCTGGCTGAAGGCGGCCAAGGCCTGGCCGCCGACGCGCTGGGTGGGCGAGTCGGGTGTTACCAGGTGCGGGTTTTCGGCCTCCAGGGCCTTGAGCTCGTTGAACAGACGGTCGTATTCGGCGTCGGGCACACTGGGCTCGTCGAGCACGTAGTAGCGGTAGTTGTGCTGGTCGAGTTCGTGGCGCAGTTCGTGGATACGGGATTCGGCGGTCATGGGATTTGTCTTCTCTTGCAAAGCAAAAGAGCAGCCTGGGAGTGGTGCGTGGGGTTCAAGGTAATTGTTGCCTGTGCCGGCCTCTTCGCGGGTAAACCCGCTCCCACAGGGACAGCACAAACCTCAAGGGCAGTGTTGTACCTGTGGGAGCGGGTTTACCCGCGAAGAGGCCAGCACAGGCAACAAAGGTACCCGAACCGACCAGCACGCCCTCAGGCTGCTCTTTCGTCTGGATCTGTCAGCGCTTCTGGGTCAGCGCGCGGCGCTCGAATTCGACGATGCGCTGGCGGTAGTGCTCGATGGTCTGGGCGGTCAGCACGCTGCGCTGGTCATCCTTGAGCTCGCCGTTGAGCTCGTGGGCCAGCTTGCGTGCCGCGGCCACCATCACATCGAAGGCCTGCTTCGGATGACGCGGGCCTGGC
>NZ_JABMCW010000575.1:0-2052 GCF_013179705.1 Pseudomonas sp. CM25
AAGGCAAGATCACCGTCAGCATCACTAAAGCTGAAGTGGTCGGCGAGCAACTGGAAAATCTGGAGATCGGCAAAGCCGCGACCGTGGCCGTCACTGACACGCAGAGCCCGGTCACTGCCGAACTCACGGTGGATAACACCACCGTCACCGAAGGCGGCAAGATCACCTATACCGTGACTCTGGTCAGCACAGACCCGACCCTGCCAGTCACCAATCACAAAGGCCTGACCTTCACCCTGACTGATGGCACCACTGTGACCATCAAGGCCGGTGAGTCGGTCGGCAGCACGACTGTGGCTGCTCCAGACAACGTCTATGTCAACGACCCGGTCACCATCACCCAGGGTCTGACCGACGTCTCGGGCAAAGGCGCCGATCAGTTCGAGCAGCTCGAACTGGGCGCAACCAAAGTCAGCACCGAAGTCACCGATGAGCCATCTGGCGAAGGCGACCTGGTCAAAGTCAGCATCACCGCCGATCAGGTTTCGGTCAACGAAGCGACCGAACCGACCTTTACCATCAGCCTGAACAAGGCGCTGGACAAGCCGTTCACCGTGACCCTGAGCACCGGTGCCACCCTGACCTTCGCGGCCGGCGAGACCACCAAGTCCTACGCTGCACCAGCGCAGGGCGAGGACGTGTTCAAGGACGAAGGCAAGATCACCGTCAGCATCAGCAAGGCTGAGGTGGTCGGCGAACAACTGGAAAACCTGGAGATCGGCAAAGCCGCTACCGTGGCCGTCACCGATACGCAGAGCCCGGTCACTGCCGAACTCACTGTGGATAACACCACCGTCACCGAAGGCGGCAAGATCACCTATACCGTGACCCTGGTCAGCGCAGACCCGACCCTGCCAGTCACCAATCACAAGGGCCTGACCTTCACCCTGACCGATGGCACCACCGTGACCATCAAAGCCGGCGAAGCTACTGGTTCGGTTACTGTAAGCGCGCCAGACAACGTCTACGTCAACGATCCGGTCACCATCACCCAGGGTCTGACCGACGTCTCGGGCAAGGGCGCCGACCAGTTCGAGCAACTGGAGCTGGGCAGCACCAAAGTCAGCACCGTAGTAACCGACGAACCGGGTACCCCAGGTAACCCAGGCGGCGAAAATGAAGGCGACCTGGTCAAGGTCACCATCGTGGCCGACCAGCTGTCGGTCAACGAAGCTACTGAACCGACCTTCACCATCAGCCTGAACAAGGCGCTGGACAAGCCGTTCACCGTGACCCTGAGCACCGGTGCCACCCTGACCTTCGCGGCAGGCGAGACCACCAAGTCCTACGCTGCACCAGCGCAGGGCGATGACGTGTTCATCGACAAGGGCAAGATCACCGTCAGCATCGATGGTGCCTCCGTCCCAGGCCCAGCACTGGAAAACCTGGTCATCGGCGACCCGGCTACCGTGCAGGTCACGGACACCCTCAGCAAGGTCACGGCCGTGCTGTCGGTGGATAACACCGCTGTGGTCGAAGGCGGCAAGATCACTTACACCGTGACCTTGGTGAGTGAAGACACCAACTTGCCAGTGACTGGCCACGGTGGCATCACCGTGACCTTGACTGGTGGTACTCAGGTCGTCATCAACCCAGGTTCCGCCACCGGCACCGTGTCCATCGATGCGCCGAACGACCTGTATGTAGGCGGTCAGGACGCCATCACCAAGGCGATTACCGATATTTCGGTAGCGGGTACCGAGAAGTTCGAAAACCTGGTGCCTGACACGACCCCGGTCACCACCACGGTCAGCGATGACCCGAACGGTACCGGCAACCTGGTCAAGGTCAGCATCACGCCAGTCGTGGACTCGGTGAACGAAGCCACTGCGCCGACCTTCACCGTTACCTTGAACCAGGCCATCGACAAACCACTGACCGTGCTGCTGAGCACCGGTGAGACCGTGGTCTTTGCCGCAGGCGAAACCACCAAGACCATCTCTGCGCCTGCGCAGGGCGATGACGTGTTCATCGACAAGGGCAAGATCACCGTCAGCATCGATGGTGCCTCCGTCCCAGGCCCAGCACTGGAAAACCTGGTCATCGGCGACC
>NZ_JABMCW010000576.1:0-2016 GCF_013179705.1 Pseudomonas sp. CM25
TGCGGATATCGCCGCCGCACGTGCACATTGGCACGCTCAACCGCTAACCAAGAGCCTGAAATGACCGACTACAAAGCCACGCTTAACCTTCCGGACACCGCCTTCCCCATGAAGGCCGGCCTGCCTCAGCGCGAACCGCAGATACTGCAGCGCTGGGACAGCATTGGCCTGTACCAGAAGCTGCGCGAGATTGGCAAGGATCGTCCCAAGTTCGTGCTGCACGACGGCCCGCCCTATGCCAACGGCAAGATCCACATCGGTCATGCGCTGAACAAGATTCTCAAGGACATGATCGTCCGCTCCAAGACCCTGGCCGGCTTCGATGCCCCGTACGTGCCGGGCTGGGACTGCCACGGCCTGCCGATCGAGCACAAGGTCGAGGTCACCCACGGCAAGCACCTGTCGGCCGACCGCACCCGCGAGCTGTGCCGCGAGTACGCCGCCGAGCAGATCGAAGGGCAGAAGACCGAGTTCATCCGCCTGGGCGTGCTGGGTGACTGGGACAACCCGTACAAGACCATGAACTTCGCCAACGAGGCCGGTGAAATCCGTGCCCTGGCCGAAATGGTCAAGCAAGGCTTCGTGTTCAAGGGCCTCAAGCCTGTGAACTGGTGCTTCGATTGCGGCTCGGCCCTGGCCGAAGCCGAAGTCGAGTACGCCGACAAGAAATCGCAAACCATCGACGTGGCCTTCCCGGTGGCCGACCAAGCCAAGCTGGCTGCCGCCTTCGGCCTGCCTTCGCTGGCCAAGCCTGCCGCCATCGTGATCTGGACCACCACCGCGTGGACCATCCCGGCCAACCAGGCGCTGAACATCCATCCGGAATTCAAGTACGCCCTGGTCGATACCGGCGAGCGTCTGCTGGTGCTGGCCGAAGAGCTGGTCGAAGCCTGCCTCGAACGCTGGAACCTGGAAGGCTCGGTGATCGCCACCGCCCAAGGTTCGGCGCTGGAACTGATCAACTTCCGCCATCCGTTCTACGACCGCCTGTCGCCGGTGTACCTGGCCGACTACGTCGAGCTGGGCGCCGGTACCGGCGTGGTTCACTCCGCCCCTGCCTACGGTGAAGACGACTTCGTCACCTGCAAGCGCTACGGCATGGTCAACGACGACATTCTTACCCCGGTGCAAAGCAACGGCGTGTATGTCGAATCGCTGGAGTTCTTCGGCGGCCAGTTCATCTGGAAGGCCAACCCGGCCATCGTCGAGAAGCTGAGCGAAGTCGGTGCGCTGATGCACACCGAAACCATCAGCCATAGCTACATGCACTGCTGGCGCCACAAGACCCCGCTGATCTACCGCGCCACCGCGCAGTGGTTCGTCGGCATGGACAAGCAGCCAAGCACGGGCGAGCCGCTGCGTGAGCGCGCGCTCAAGGCCATTGAAGAAACCAGGTTCGTCCCGGCCTGGGGCCAGGCGCGCCTGCATTCGATGATCGCCAACCGCCCGGACTGGTGCATCTCGCGTCAGCGCAACTGGGGTGTGCCGATTCCGTTCTTCCTGCACAAGCAGACCGGCGAGCTGCACCCGCGCACCGTCGAGCTGATGGACGAAGTGGCCACGCGCGTCGAGCAGCAAGGTATCGAGGCCTGGTTCAAGCTGGACGCCGCCGAGCTGCTGGGCGCTGAAGCGGACCAGTACGACAAGATCAGCGACACCCTCGACGTGTGGTTCGACTCGGGCACTACCCACTGGCACGTGCTGCGTGGTTCGCACGATATCGGCCATGCCACCGGCCCGCGCGCCGACCTGTACCTGGAAGGTTCCGACCAGCACCGCGGCTGGTTCCATTCTTCCCTGCTGACCGGTTGCGCCATCGACAACCACGCGCCGTATCGCGAGCTGCTTACCCACGGTTTCACCGTGGACGAGAACGGTCGCAAGATGTCCAAGTCGCTGGGCAACACCATCGAGCCGGAAAAGGTCAACAACACCCTGGGTGCCGACATCCTGCGCCTGTGGGTCTCCGCCACCGACTACTCCGGTGAAATGGCGGTTTCCGAGCAGATCCTGCAG
>NZ_JABMCW010000577.1:0-2005 GCF_013179705.1 Pseudomonas sp. CM25
CCCTGGACCAGTATTTGGCGGAAGTGAAGCAAATGCTGGAACATGAGCGGCATAGGAGTGCCAGGCGAGAGTGAAACATCGGCAGCCGCAGCTATTGCCCGCTGGGTTGACTGTATGGCTCCAGTGATATCGCGCTGCGGGCGGCGATTCCACTGAGTACCACGCGCTTACCCGGACTTGCGTGGCGCTTTCTTGCCTCCCCCTTTGCGCGAGGAACTGGCGTTGTCGCTGGCTTTCTCGCGCATGGTCACCGAGGCCAGGCGGTGCGGCAGAATACCGATGCGCCGCGCCTCCACCTTGAACGTCACCCGTGCGTTGTCCTCGCTGTCCTCCCATTCCTCCTTGACCGTGCGCCCTTCAACCAGGACACGCATGCCTTTCTGGTACAGCGTGGCCCAGTGTTCGGCGTCGCGGTTCCAGAGCTCGACGGGCGCCCAGTAGCCGCCGCGATCCTCGTAGCCGCCTTCGCGTGGTACCGGGTTGTCGAAATAGACATTCAGCCGCAGTAGGCGCCGCGGCTCATCCGGGTTGGTGTTGAACTCTTGAAATTCAGGAACGCTGCCGATGTTGCCTTCACCAACAAACAAAGTACTCATGGGGGTTACTCCACGGTGGGGGAACGGGTTAGGGCAAGCTCGGCGGCCTCGAGCTTGCTGGCACCGGTGATGGCCTGGCGATACAGCGACTGCAGGCTGCTCATCTGCAGGTTCAGCACCACACGGTTGGTCTCCAGCTGATACAACGCCTGCCGCAGCTCAGGGTGCAGCCGCGGCTGAACCACCGTCTCCTGCCACACCTGCACGCCCATGCGCAGAAAATCCGGGCTGCGCCAGCGCAGGAAATCGGTGCCCGTCGCGCTGTGCTGGACGACCAAACGCAGGTCCAGCAACGAGAAGGGTGGCTGGGCCATGACCGCCAGCATCACCGCCATCAACTCGGCGACCTGGGTGCGCAGGCGCAGGATCGACTCGGCGAACTGCTGCAGCTCCCCCTTACCCTTAAAAGGCTTTAAAAGGCCTTTTAGGGAGGCACCTTGTGCGAACTCGCGATAGGCATCGGCGGACAAACGCCGGGCAATGGCTTCGGCCAGGGTCATGCCTCACCCCCGTCGTCCGGGGTGTCGGCGGTGGGCTGCTCCTCGGCTTCGGCCGGATTAGGGCCTTCGAGCTCGGACGGCGCTTTGCTGCGGGCGATTGGCGGGGCGAACTGGGAGCGGCGCGTCCCTTCGAGAATGTCCTGCGGCAGGGTGCCGAACTTGTCGATGGCTTCGCGGGCGCGAGCGTTGTTGGCGGCCATGTCGTCGCGGTTCACCCCGGCCAGGCGGTAGCGCTGCGCCAGGCCAAACAGGCTGCGCAGCAGATGTGCGCCGCCATCGATCCAGGACTCCATGTCGCCTCGGCCGATCAGCGCCGTATGGTGGGCGAGCAGCACCCGCCGGACCAAGGTGTCGTAGTCGGTGAGCAGGTAGATCGCGAGAAAGCCCAGCTGGCTGCCAATGAACAGCGGCAGGGTGACGGGGTGGATGTTGAGGTTGTCGCCGACATCGACTTGCGTGGGCAGAGCCCGTTCTACGCGGCTCATTTGCTGCGTCAACGTGGCCATGTCCAACCTGGCCTGCAGCAGCTTTGCTTCCAGCTGCAGCATGAACCAGTCCGCGTACGGATCACCTTGGCTGCTGGCGTGCTTGAGCAGGTTGGTGACGCTGATGTAACCGGGCATGCCCAGGATCGGGTGTACCCCGTCGCGGCCGCTGCGCCCCTGCCACAGCCGTGCCGCATGGTGGGTGTGAAGGGTGAGGGTGATGCTGCTGCGCAGTGAGCCCAGGTTGAGTTGGTAGTGATCGACCATCGCCAATACCTCGCCGTCGGAATGACGCCGACGATGGGCCTAACCCTGGCCGGCGACGCGAATCATCGCGAAGGTGGTGCGGTCACATTTCCGGAACGGTGGACGTTGCTGGAATCAATGGCATCGGCATTATGTCCACCGAGTTCCAGCCCTATGT
>NZ_JABMCW010000578.1:0-1989 GCF_013179705.1 Pseudomonas sp. CM25
TGGCCGCGCTGCGTCGAAGTATCGCCGTGGTCAGCCAGGACATCGTGCTGTTCCGCGGCACCCTGGCGCAGAACCTGGCCTACAGCGTGCCCGAGGCCAGCCGTGCGGAGCTGGAGCGGGTGGTGCGCCTGGCGCGACTGGACAGCCTGGTCGAGAGCCTGCCGCTGGGCCTGGACGGCCTGCTGGGCGAGCGTGGCCAGCAACTGTCTGGTGGGCAGAAGCAGCGCATCGCCATCGCTCGCGCGGTGCTGCAAGCGCCGGCGATCCTGGTGCTGGACGAAGCCACGTCGGCAGTCGACGAGTCCACCGAGCGTGAAGTGATTGCGGCTATCGACCAGCTGTTCGCCGGCCGCACGCGCATTTTGATCAGCCACCGCGCCTCGACCCTGGCCGATGCGGATCTGCACCTGCACTTGTCGGACGGCAAGTTGCAGGTACTGCCGCAGGAGGTGATCAGGCATGGGCACTGATCTGCGGATTGGCGTTATCGACAGTGGCTGCTCGCCAGAGCAGGCCAATGGTGCAATAGATGCCCGGCGTTTCTGGCTGGAAGACGGCCAGTTGCGTGAAGGCGCGATGCTGCCCGACCAACTCGGCCACGGCAGCGCGGTGCTTGCCAGCTTGCAACGTGCGGCCGGCCCGGTGCCGCTGCTGGTAGCTCAGGTGTTCGGCGCCCAGGCCAGCACCAGCGCATTGCAGGTGGCGGCCGCGCTGCTGTGGCTGGTGGAAGCCGGCGCTACGCTGGTCAACCTGAGCCTGGGGTTGCAGCAGGATCGGCCGGTGCTGCATCAGGCCTGCGCCGAGGCGCTGGCGGCGGGCGTGCTGTTGTGCGCATCCAGCCCGGCACAGGGCGCAGCGGTGTACCCGGCCAGTTATGAGGGGGTGATTCGTGTCACTGGCGATGCCCGTTGCGCACCTGGGCAATGGTCGTGGCTGGGTACCCGGCAGGCGGATTTTGGTGGCTACGTAGGGGCGGCGGGCAGCGCGGGCGCGAGCCTGGGGTGTGCGGCCGTGAGCGGGAGGATTGCAGCCCTGCTGCATGAACAGCCGGGGCTGGACCGGCATCAGGTTCATGCCTGGTTGCGCCATCACGCAGCATTTATCGGCCCCGAGCGACGAGGGGCCAGCCATGCCTGAGCCGCGCATTGTGGTGTTGGGTGCTGGGCCGGCAGGCGCGGCCACAGCGATTGGGTTGCGGCGCCTGGGGTACGCGGTAACGGTCGTTTCCGAATGGCGCCGGTTCGCTGCAGTTGAAGGTGTATCGCAACGGGTGCTTGAGGGCTTGCGCAACGCGGGGCTCGGTGGCGCCTTGAGCCAGGCGGCGATGCCCGCTAACCGGCAGGTGCACTGGAACGGCCAGCACTTGCAGATGAACCAGGAGTTTCTACTCGACCGGCAACGCTTCGACCGCGCGCTGCGCGACGATCTTCTGCGTGCGGGAGTGAGCGTGGTCGAAGGCCGGGTGCGCGAGGTTGTGCCCGGGGACGGCCATTCCGTTCGGCTGGATGATGGGCAAGTACTACCGGCCGATTTCCTGGTTGAAGCCCGCGGGCGCCAGGCCCCACTGGCCGCAGACCGCCGGCGCGGACCGGAAACGGTCAGCCTGCTGAACGGCTGGCAGAGTCTTCCGGGCAAGCCGGCGTCAGCGGTAGAAAGCCTGGAGGATGGCTGGGCCTGGATGGCGCGCCTGGAAGATGGCCGCTGTTACTGGCAGGTCACCCTGGATGCCGCCGGGCTACCGGGCAAAGCCGGGTTGGCCGATTACTGCGCAGCGCGGCGTGCCCGCAGCGCGCTGGTGGCAGAACTGTTCGACGCCCAGGCGCTGCTGCCCGCGCAGGTGCATGCGCGCAGCAGTACCGCCATTCTTGCCGGTGAATGTGTTGGGCCGGACTGGATACGCGTGGGCGATGCGGCGATGGCGGTTGACCCGCTGTCGGGCAACGGGATCTTTCAGTCGCTGTCTTCGGCGTTGCAGGCACCGGTGGTGAT
>NZ_JABMCW010000579.1:0-1977 GCF_013179705.1 Pseudomonas sp. CM25
TCACCCCACTACGAGCGCACAGCGCCACAGCCAAGATGGAAACCGCCTGATGAGCCTACCCTTCGACGTCGCCGCCCTGGCCGCGACCTATGCCAACAAGTCCCCGCAGGACATCCTCAAGCTCGCCTTCGAGCACTTTGGCGATGACTTGTGGATTTCCTTCAGCGGCGCCGAGGATGTGGTGCTGGTCGACATGGCCTGGAAGCTGAACAAGCAGGTCAAGGTGTTCAGCCTTGACACCGGCCGCCTGCACCCGGAGACCTACCGGTTCATCGATCAGGTGCGCGAGCAGTACAACCTGCCCATCGAAATCCTCAGCCCCGACCGCGCCAAGCTTGATCCGTTCGTCAAGGAAAAAGGCCTGTTCAGCTTCTACAAGGATGGCCATGGCGAGTGCTGCGGCATCCGCAAGATCGAGCCGCTGCGCCGCAAGCTGTCCACCGTGAGTGCCTGGGCCACCGGCCAGCGCCGCGACCAGAGCCCGGGCACCCGCAGCCAGGTGGCAGCACTGGAAATCGACAGTGCGTTCTCCACGCCTGAACGGACCTTGTACAAGTTCAACCCACTGGCGCAGATGACCAGTGCAGAGGTGTGGGGTTATATCCGGATGCTGGAGCTGCCCTACAACAGCCTGCATGAGCGCGGCTTTATCAGCATTGGCTGCGAGCCATGCACCCGGCCGGTACTGCCGAACCAGCATGAGCGCGAGGGGCGCTGGTGGTGGGAAGAATCTACGCAGAAGGAATGCGGGTTGCACGCGGGCAACCTGATCAGCAAGGCCTGAAATTGTCGGGGGCGCTTCGCGCCCCCCTGCGATTCTGAATCAGTGCACCGGCAGTTCGACACCTGCGAACAACTCTTCCAGTTCCTGCTTGTTGTGGCACTGGATAGCCTTGGCCATTACTTCACGGGTCAGGTGCGGGGCGAACTTCTCGATGAAGTCGCACATGAAACCACGCAGGAAGGTACCACGGCGGAAGCCGATCTTGGTGATGCTGGCCTCGAACAGCTCGCTGGCATCCAGGGCCACCAGATCATTGTCGAGCTTGGCGTCGACGGCCATGCCGGCAACGATACCCACGCCCAGCCCGAGGCGTACGTAGGTCTTGATCACGTCGGCATCCGCCGCCGTAAACACCACTTTCGGCGTCAGGCCGCGGTGGTTGAAGGCTTCGTCCAGCTTCGAGCGACCGGTGAAACCGAAGACGTAGGTCACGATCGGGTATTCGGCGACCGCTTCCAGGGTCAGCTTCGGTAGCTTGGCCAGCGGGTGACCTTGCGGCACCACCACGCAACGGTTCCACTTGTAGCAGGGCATCATGATCAGGTCGCCGAACAGCTCCAGCGCCTCGGTGGCGATGGCGAAGTCGACGGTGCCGTCTGCGGCCATCTCGGCAATCTGCATCGGCGAGCCCTGGTGCATGTGCAAGGACACTTCCGGGTACTGCTTGATGAAGCTGCTGATCACCGGCGGCAAGGCATAGCGCGCCTGGGTGTGGGTGGTGGCGATGGACAGCGTGCCCTTCTTCTCGTTGGAAAATTCCTGGGCGATCTGCTTGATGCTCTCGACCTTGCGCAGGATTTCGCCAGCGGTATTGATGATGCGCTCACCGGCCGGCGTGACGCGGGTCAGGTGCTTGCCGCTGCGGGCAAAAACTTCGACACCCAGCTCGTCTTCGAGCAGGCGGATCTGCTTGCTGATCCCTGGCTGGGAGGTGTACAGGCTTTGCGCCGTCGCGGAGACGTTGAGGTCATGGTGCGCCACTTCCCAGATGTAGCGCAGTTGTTGAAGCTTCATAGATTCCCCTCGGTTCAGCGATGAGTCCGCGGCAGCAGGCAGCGACGATATATAACTATATTAGTGGTTCTGGAAATAAATCTAGAACTATTTTGTTACATACCGCCACAAATGGCCTACGGCCATCTTCATGTTTTCCTACGTCCTAAATGCTGCGCCAACGGCACCATGTACACCGG
>NZ_JABMCW010000058.1:0-22798 GCF_013179705.1 Pseudomonas sp. CM25
CCGTCGTTCTTCAGCGCGGCTCAGTTCCGACATTGCCTGAGGCAGAGTGGTGCCACGATTGTTCTGTGCCAACAACCATGGACGGCTCAGCTACTCGAGCAAGGCTTTGCCCAGCATCAGCCAGGGGACTTCTGGAGGCGAGCGCACGGCGCCATTGCGATGCCGGCGGGCACGGCAAAGATCACCTATACCTCTGGCAGCACCGGGGCACCCAAAGGCGTGTGCCTGGGGGCTGAGACCATGCTGCGGGTGGCGCGTGAACTGGAGGCTGCCAGCCGGCCCGCCGAGCCGCAGCATTACCTGGCGGTACTGCCGCTGGGTGTCTTGCTGGAGAACCTGGGCGTTTACGCCGCGCTCATTGCGGGCGCCTGCGTCCAGCTCTACCCGCAGCAACAGCTGGGCATGGGCGGGGCAAGCCAGGTGGATTTCACGCGCTTGCTGGCGGCAATTGCGCTCAGTGGCGCGCACAGCCTGATCCTTGTGCCGCAGTTGCTGATGGGGTTGGTCACTGCCATCGAGCGCGGGCTCATGCGTGTGGGTCCGCTGCGGTTCGTGGCGGTGGGTGGCGCTCGCGTATCCCCCAGCCTGCTGGCCCGGGCCGAGGCGGTGGGCTTGCCGGTGTTCGAGGGTTACGGGCTGTCCGAGTGCGCCTCGGTGGTGGCGCTGAACCGCCCAGGGGCTGTGCGCGCTGGCAGCGTTGGCAAGCCGTTGCCCCATGTGCAGGTGCGCATCTCGGGTGATGGCGAGGTGCTTGTGGCCGGCTCGACCTTGCTGGGCTACCTGGGGGACACACCTGTCAGCGACAAGTGGTGGGCAACGGGTGACCTGGGTCACCTCGACGAAGAGGGTTACCTCTACCTGGACGGACGCAAGAAGCACCAGTTCATCACCAGTTTCGGGCGTAACGTCAACCCGGAATGGGTAGAGTCCGAGCTCACCCAAGGCGGCGTGATTGCCCAGGCGTTCGTGCATGGCGAAGGCCTGCCGCGCAACCTGGCACTGCTCTGGCCACTGGACCCCACGGCCAGCGATGAGGCCATCGAACAGGCCGTACAAAACAGCAACGCGCAATTGCCCGATTACGCCCGGGTGCATACCTGGCGCCGTCTTCCCGCGCCATTGAGCGACCGTGACGAAACCTTGACTGCCAACGGCCGCCCGCGACGCGAGGCGATCCTGCAGCGCTATCACACCCTGTTATCCGACATTTCGCTGTGAGGTTGACCATGTCCTTTTTCGACACTCTGCAAACACAAACTACCCAGGAACGTCACGCGTTGTTCGCCGTGCCGGTCATACGGGACGCGCTGGTCGGCCAGGTCAGCCTGGACAGCTACATCGCCTTCCTCACCCAGGCCTATCACCATGTGCGCCACACCGTCCCGCTGATGATGGCGTGTGGCGCGCGTCTGCCGTCGCGCCTGGAGTGGCTGCGCGGTGCCGTGTGCGAATACATAGAGGAGGAGTACGGCCACGAGCAGTGGATCCTCAACGACATCAAGGCCTGCGGCGGCAACTGGGAGGCCGTACGTGACGGTCGGCCAGCGCAATCGATCGAGCTGATGGTCGCCTACCTTTACGACTTGATCGCCCGTGGCAACCCGGTAGGGCTGTTTGGCATGGTCAATGTGCTCGAAGGCACCAGCATCGCCTTGGCTACCCAGGCTGCGGGCGCTATCCAAAGTACGCTTGCCCTGCCTGAGCAGGCCTTCAGCTACCTCAGCTCCCATGGTGCGCTCGACCAGGACCACATGGTGACCTATAAACAGCTGATGGACCGCCTCGATGATGAGAGTGACCAGCTAGCCGTCATTCACGCTGCCAGGATCGTCTACCGTCTGTACACCGAGATGTTCCAAGGCCTGCCACGCGCCGGGCAGCACGAGGTGCGCCATGCGTTTGCCTGAGTCCGTGGTGATTCTTACCGGTGCCAGTGGTGGCATCGGCCTGGAGCTGGCCGAACAACTGTGCGCGGCGGGTGCCCGGGTGCTGGCGGTCAGCCGGCACATGGGCAAGCTGGCCGGCCTGATGAACCGTTACCCGGACCGTCTGCGTTGGCAGACCGCCGACCTGCGTACCCGGGAAGGGCGCGAGCAGGTTGTCGGTCGGGCTCGCGAAATGGGTGGCGTAAATGTGCTGATCAACGCTGCCGGGGTAAACCGCTTCGCCTTGCTCGACCAACTGGACGAGCACGCACTCGACGAGTTGCTGGACATCAACCTGAAGGCCCCTGTGCAACTGACGCGCGCCTGCCTGCCGTTGCTGCGCGCCCAGCCCAGGGCATTGGTGGTCAATGTCGGCTCCACCTATGGCTCGATCGGCTATCCCGGCTATGCCACCTACTGCGCCAGCAAGTTCGCGCTGCGCGGCTTCTCGGAAGCGCTTCGCCGCGAGCTGGCCGATACCACGGTGAATGTGCTCTATGCAGCGCCCCGGGCGACGCGTACGGCGATGAACAGCAGCGCTGCAACAGCGCTCAATCAGGCGTTGAAGGTCGGCATGGACGACCCGGCGGATGTCGCCCGTGCAGTGCTCGAGGCGGTGCAGTCAGAACGCAGCGAACTGTACCTGGGCTGGCCGGAAAAGCTCTTCGTGCGCATCAACGGCATGTTGCCGGGGGTGGTCGATCGAGCACTGCGCAAACAACTGCCTGTCATCCGCCGCTACATCGGTAGCCACTCCAAGGAATCGATCAAATGAAGCGACTGCTTATTGCCAGCTTGCTGGCCTTCGCCCCCGTTACCTGGGCATTGGACCAGGCAGGTACGCAGCACCTGAGCGAGCTGCAGCAGCGCTGGGCACAGATCCAGTACCAGTTACCCAAGGACAAGCGCGCCGACGCCTTCGAACAACTGGCGGGTGACGCGGCGGCATTCGTGCATCAATACCCCGGCACAGCTGAGCCACTGATCTGGGATGGCATCATCAACAGCAGTTGGGCGGGCGCCACCGGTGGCCTTGGGGCACTGGGCAAGGTCAAGGCGGCGAGGGCAAGCCTGGAGCAGGCCATGAAGCTGGACCCCAACGCCCTGCAGGGCTCCGCCTATACCAGCCTGGGCACGTTGTACGATCAAGTGCCCGGCTGGCCGATTGGTTTCGGTGATACCGAGATGGCCGACAAGATGCTGCGCAAAGCCTTGCAGATCAACCCCAACGGTATCGACAGCAACTATTTCTGGGCTGATCATCTGTATCGGCAGAAGCGCTACCCGGAGGCTACCGCAGCCCTGCAAAAGGCTTTGCAGGCACCGCCCCGGCCGGGGCGCGAGCTGGCTGACCAGGGCCGCCGGGCCGATATCGATGCTTTACTCAAGGCGATCAAGGACAAACAGGACTGAACATGCGGCTATTGCTGGTTGAGGATGACATCGCGCTTGGCGAAGGGATCTGTGACGGCTTGCGCCAGCAGGGCTATACCCTCGACTGGTTGCGGGACGGTGTCAGTGGCTTGCATGCGTTGCAGCACGAGACCTTCGACCTGGTGATCCTGGATCTGGGATTGCCCCGCATGGATGGCATTGAACTGCTGCGGCGGGTACGCGCCGGCGGCGACAGCCTGCCGGTGCTGATCCTCACCGCACGGGATGCCCTCGACGATCGCATCACCGGCCTGGATGCAGGTGCCGACGACTATCTGGTCAAGCCGTTCGACCTCAACGAGTTGAAGGCGCGCCTCAGGGCTTTGCTGCGCCGCAGCGCCGGGCGCGCCAAGGTGTTGATCGAACATGCCGGGGTCAGCCTCGACCCGGCCACCCAGCAGGTTCACTACCACGGCGTTGAAGTGGTACTGACCCCGAAGGAGTACGTGCTGCTGCATGAGTTGCTGGCGCAACCCGGCAAGGTTTTCACCCGTGAACGCCTGACCCAGTTGCTGTATGGCTGGGATGAGGAGCCCGAGAGCAATACGTTGGAGGTGAATATCTACCACCTGCGCAAGAAGCTGTTCAACGGCCTCATTCGCACGGTGCGTGGCATTGGTTACCTGGTCGAGGCCAAGGCATGAGCTCGCTGCGCCAGCGCACCCTGTGGCGGGTGATGCTGTTGCTGCTGCTGGGTTCCGGCCTGCTGGCACTCTATAACTATCACGACAGCCGTCATGAAATTAACGAAGTGTACGACGCGCACCTGGCCCAGAACGCTCGCTTGCTGCAAGGCGTCATGAGCCTGCCGGTGCAAAGTGGCTCGCGTGAAGCGATGTACCAGGCATTCAACGTGGCATTGGCACAGGCGGGTCACCATCGGGTAGGCCACCCCTACGAGAGCAAGTTGGCCTTCCAGGTCTGGCAGGACGGCGCTGGCCTGATAGTGCACACACCCAGTGCGCCGAGCATCGACCCTCCACCGACGGCCCCCGGGTTTTACGATTTATCCAGTGGTGGCAAGCAGTGGCGCGGCTTTGTGCTGCCGGTACCGGAACGGCATTGGGTGATCTGGGTAGGCGAGCGCGACGATGTGCGCTACGACCTTATCGACCGCATCGTTCGGCACACCCTGTTCCCGTTTCTGCTCGGCAGCCTGGCCTTGGCACTGCTGGTTTGGGCCGCTATCGGCTGGGGATTGCGGCCGTTGCAGAACATGGCCAACGTCATCCGTGGGCGTCACGCCGATTCGCTGGAGCCGCTGCAGTTGGTGCCGCTGCCCTCGGAGCTAGAGCCCATGCAGGCCGCCATCAACCGCTTGCTGGCGCAGATCGAGGACTTGTTGCGGCGTGAGCATCGGTTCATTGCCGATGCCGCCCACGAAATGCGTACACCCCTGGCCGTTCTGCGGCTGCATGCGCAAAACGCGCTGGAGGCCAGCAGCGATGCCGAGCGGCAAAAGGCGCTGGGCTTTCTGATGGGCGGGGTCGACCGGCTCACCCGGGTGGTCAACCAGTTACTTACGCTCGCCCGTGTCGAGCCAAGGTTGGGGCAGCGCGCGAGCACACAGGTCGACCTGGCCGCCGTGGTCACCGAGACCTTGGCTGACCTGACCCCGTGGATATTGGACCGCGGGCTTGAGCCCTCGTTGGACATCGGTGAAGGCGACCATCACCTGGCGATCGATGCCGGCGCCCTGGGCATTGCCCTGCAGAACCTGGTGTCCAACGCGGTGGAGCACTCACCGCCCGCTGGCCGCATCACCGTGTCACTCAGGCGCCTGGACAATCACTTCGAACTGGTCGTCGAGGACGAGGGGCCGGGTATCGATGAAGCGAGTCTGTCGCGCGTATTCGAGCGTTTTTACAGCCGTAATAGCCCGAATGGTGCAGGCCTTGGACTGTCCATCGTAGCGACCATCGTCGACCGGCTGGGTGGCCACGTGCGTTTGCACAACCGGGCTGGCGGTGGGCTAGCCGCCACGGTGCTGCTCCCGGTGGACTGAGTCCACCACGCTCTCACGCATCTGGCCCTGTACGGTTTGATGATTGTTCTAGAAATCCTTGCACATGACATATGTAAATCCGTATATTCGGCTATCCATATGTATTGGTGCCGCCATGATTACCCCGCCCGATGTGTTCAAGAGCCTATCCGACGAGACCCGTGCTCGCGCCACCCTGCTGATCGCCAGCCTCGGTGAACTGTGTGTCTGCGAACTGATGTGCGCGCTGAACGACAGCCAACCCAAGATAAGCCGCCACCTCGCGCAGCTGCGCAGCAATGGCATGCTGTTGGATCGTCGCCAGGGGCAGTGGGTGTACTACCGCCTTAACCCGGAGCTTCCCGCCTGGGTGCATGAAATGCTGCAGATGACCTTGCAGGCCAACTCACAGTGGCTGGCAGGCAACTCGCTTCGGTTGCAGAACATGGACGGCCGCCCCGTCCGTGACGCTGCCTGCTGCTGACCCACATCGAGCGAGATCTTCATGCTGGTCGCAATCGCCGTCTTTGTTTTCACCCTCATCCTGGTCATCTGGCAACCGAAGGGGCTTGGCGTTGGCTGGAGTGCCGCGCTCGGTGCCCTCATAGCCCTGGCGGCGGGTGCCGTTTCGCTGCATGACATCCCGACCGTGTGGGCCATTGTCTGGAACGCCACCGCCACCTTCATCGCCGTCATCATCATCAGCCTGCTGCTGGACGAGGCGGGGTTCTTCGAGTGGGCCGCGCTGCACGTGGCACGCTGGGCAAACGGCAGTGGCTATCGATTGTTCGCGTTCTGCGTGCTGCTCGGTGCTGCGGTGTCAGCGCTGTTCGCCAACGATGGTGCGGCGCTGATACTCACGCCCATCGTCATGTCGATGCTGCTTGCGCTACGTTTCTCGCCCGCCGCGACGCTAGCCTTCGTCATGGCCGCCGGCTTCATCGCCGACACGGCGAGCCTGCCGCTGGTAGTCTCCAATCTGGTGAACATCGTCTCGGCCGACTATTTCAGGCTCGGCTTCAGCGAATACGCCTCGGTGATGGTGCCGGTGAATTTCGTCAGCGTGGCCGCAACCCTACTGGTGCTGTTCCTGTTCTTCCGCCGTGATATCCCGAGACATTACACAGTCGCGGCCCTGAAGCCGCCGAGCGAGGCGATTCATGACCGCGCGACCTTCAACGTCGGTGGCTGGGTACTGGTGGTATTGCTGATCGGCCTGTTCGCCCTGGAACCACTGGGTATTCCGATCAGTGCGGTAGCTGCAACTTGTGCGGCAATCCTCTTTGCCGTCGCCGCTCGCGGGCATCGCATCTCAACCCGTCGTGTCCTGCGCGAAGCGCCCTGGCAGGTGGTGGTCTTCTCTCTAGGCATGTACCTGGTGGTGTACGGGCTGAAGAACGCCGGTCTCACCGATATGCTCACCCAACTGCTCGATCGCCTTGCGCAGCAAGGGCTGTGGAGCGCCGCCATCGGCACCGGGTTGATCGCTGCATTGCTGTCTTCGGTCATGAACAACATGCCCAGCGTGCTGGTCGGCGCCTTGTCGATTCAGGCCAGCGAGGCGCAAGGGCTGGTGCGTGAAGCGATGATCTACGCCAACGTCATCGGCTGCGATCTCGGCCCCAAAATCACCCCCATCGGCAGCCTCGCCACGCTGCTCTGGCTGCACGTGCTGGAGCGCAAAGGCATGCGCATCACCTGGGGGTACTACTTCAAGGTCGGCATCCTGCTGACGCTGCCAGTTCTGTTGATCACCCTTTCGGCCCTGGCATTGCGCCTTAGCCTCTGACATCCGCCACGAAGCGGAGGAGCCCCCCATGCGAGTCCTGTTCATGTGCACAGCCAACAGCTGCCGCAGTATCCTTTCCGAGGCCATGTTCAATCACCTGGCGCCTCACGGATTTGAAGCCGTCAGTTCCGGCAGCTTTCCGAAAGGCCAGGTGTTGCCGCGCAGCCTGACCACCTTGCAGAATGCCGGCATCGCGACGGATGGGCTGAGCAGCAAGGGCAATGACGCGTTCGAGGGTTGCCCTCCTGATATCGTCATCACCGTTTGCGACAAGGCTGCCGGTGAAGCTTGCCCGGTGTATTTCGGCCCTGCACTGAAATCGCACTGGGGGCTTGAGGATCCGTCCGATGTCGTGGCTGACGAAGCGTCGATCGACGCTGCATTCCACGCCACCCTGGCCCGCATCGAGTTGCGCTGCCGGGCGTTCCTCGCTCTTCCTTTCGACATCCTTGGCCGCGACCAGCTCAAACGCGAGCTGGATCGCATTGGTGCTCTCTGAGCAGGAGGAAACATGTCCGAGCAACTGCCTAATCTCGATCTCTCGCTGTTCGACCTGCCGCCAGCTGAAATCCCCGCCAGCGCGCACAAGCCGCGCATCCTGTTGCTATATGGGTCGACCCGCGAGCGCTCCTTCAGCCGCTTGCTGGTAGAAGAAGCAGCGCGCCTGCTGGAGCACTTCGGCGCCGAGACGCGTCTGTTCAATCCCTCTGGCCTGCCGCTACCTGACGACGTGCCGGTGGAGCATCCCAAGGTGCAGGAGCTGCGTGATCTGGTGCTGTGGTCGGAAGGCCAGGTCTGGTGCTCGCCGGAGCGTCACGGCGCAATGTCTGCCGTGTTCAAGGCCCAGATCGACTGGGTTCCCCTGGCGCTTGGCGCCGTGCGCCCCACCCAGGGCAAGACACTGGCGGTGATGCAGGTCTGCGGTGGCTCGCAATCGTTCAACGTAGTCAACCAACTGCGGGTGCTGGGCCGCTGGATGCGCATGTTCACTATCCCCAACCAGTCGTCGGTGCCCAAGGCCTATCTGGAGTTCGATGATGCAGGCCGCATGAAACCGTCGGCGTACTACGATCGCGTGGTGGACGTCATGGAAGAACTGGTGAAATTCACCCTGCTGTTACGTGATCGCCAGCAGTTTCTGGTGGATCGTTATTCGGAACGCAAAGAAAGCGCCGAACAGCTTTCCATGCGCGTGAACCAGCGCTCGATCTGAGGCGAAGTATGGGAACACATGACCAGAAACCTGAACACGCTCATCTCCCGTCAGTCAGCTAAGCCATTGGGGCTGCGCAGCAGCCCCTTTGGCCTTGACTGACTGGCATTAGCGCACGGGGGGCATGGGTTCGATCAAATCACCTTGAACTGGTGGGTACCATCGCGTTCAAGTTGTGCGATCAAGCCTGAGCTGAAGGCCCAGGACGCCCCCTGACCAGGATTAGCGCTGGGTGGCTGAGCCTGCGCTGTTAGCAGACACTGCTCCTCGCCTGCACCACACACCCCAACTCAAGCCCAGCACAGCCGCCACCACCGACGCGGCCAGAACCCCGAGTTTCGCCGCCCCTAGTGAACCAGGGTCGACGAAGGCAAGGTTGGCGATGAAAATCGACATGGTGAAGCCGATGCCGGCCAGCAGCCCGACCAGGGTAATGCTGCGCCAGTTGACCTCGGCGGGAAGCACGCACCAGCCCAACCGGACCATCAGCCAACTGACGCCGACGATGCCCACGGGTTTGCCAGCGACCAGCGCGGCAACGACGGCGATCATGACCCACTGGGGGCCCTCGGCGGACAGGTCGACACCCGAGAGGCTAACTCCGGCATTGGCCAGGGCAAATACCGGCATGATGCCGAAGGCGACCCAAGGGTGCAGGGTACCCTGCATGCGCACCACCGGCGGTACCAGTTCGCGCTGGGCCAGGCGCAGCCGTTTCAACGGGTCCATAAGGTCGCTGGCGTCCTGCTCAGGCGACTTGGCACGCCCCAGCAGTTCTCCGGTGAAGCGGGTAATGGCATCCAGCGGGCGCTCACGCATCGGCATTGCCTTGACCGGAGTCATCAGGCCCAGCACAACGCCAGCGAGGGTAGGGTGGGCTCCGGTCAGCAAGATGCCCAGCCAGGTGATCACACCAGGAATGAGGTAGGCGTAGGCAGAACCCACACCCATCTTCTGCAGCCCGATCACCATCAACAGACCGATTGCCGCAACGCCGAAACCGCTGTAATCAAGGCCGCCCGAGTAGAAGAAGGCGATGATCAGCACGGCAATGATGTCATCGATGATTGCCAGAGCGAGCAGAAACACCCGCACATTCGATGGGATCGACTTGCCGAGCAGCGCCAACACACCTACTGCAAAGGCGATATCCGTAGCCGTCGGCACAGCCCAGCCTTGTTGCTCTGCCGGCGCGTGGCCAAACGCCAGGTAGAGCAGGGCGGGTACCGCTACGCCGCCGAGGGCGGCAGCCATGGGCAGCGTGGCTTGGCGCAAGCTGGACAGTGCGCCCTCGTGGATCTCGCGACGGATCTCCATGCCCACGACCAGGAAGAAGATGGTCATCAAGCCATCATTGATCCAGAAGTGCAGTGACTGCGAATAGACCAGCGAGCCCACGCCGATCGTCAAGGGGGTATGCCAAAGGGCTTCATAGCTGTCTGCGGCCGGAGAGTTCGCCCAGATCAGGGCAGCCACAGCGGCAACCAGCAGGACAATGCCGCTGACCGCTTCGATGTGCAGGAAACGCTCAAGGTTGGCGAAGGCACGCTCGGCCAGTGCCTGGACGCGAGGCAATTCTGTGTTATGCATAGGCGCAAGTACTCCCGCATGGCGGCCCGACCTGCGCTGTTCTTTAACCTGCCCCCCTGCACTATGCAGTTGGCACCCGTCGGCTAGTGTACCGAACAACCGCCTTCAAATGAAAAAAAACTGGGGCTTCCAGTCCCAGGCGGCACGGTGGTGATTTGAGATTTTTTCCTGCGAACGTTAGGGTTTATGTTGGTTTCGAGCCTATGGAGCTAGGCAAGCGGGTAGTTACCGACCTGCTAGCCTTGGGAAATGTCGGCGTATTCAGGCGCGCTGTGCACATCGCCTTACAAGGAGAACTGCCGTAATGACTGCAGCCCCCAAACCGAGGAGCACCCTCAACCCACCCGTCTTCTACAGCAGCGCAATCCTCATCTTTCTTCTGGTCTTGTACGCCACTGCATTTCAGGAGCACGCCCAGACGCTCTTCGAGCAAGTCCAGCAATGGATCATCACCAATGCCAGCTGGTTCTACATTCTCACTGTAGCGCTGGTGTTGATCAGTGTGGTGTTTCTGGCCGTGAGCCGTTACGGCGATATCAAGCTGGGCCCGGACCACAGTGAGCCGGATTACCGCAAGAGCAGTTGGTTTGCCATGCTGTTCTCGGCTGGCATGGGGATCGGCCTCATGTTCTTTGGCGTGGCCGAGCCGGTCATGCACTTCACCACGCCGCCCGTAGGTGATCCCGGCACCGTTGCCGCGGCCCGTGAAGCGATGAAAATCACCTTTTTCCATTGGGGCCTGCATGCCTGGGCAATCTACGCCATCGTCGCGCTCATTCTGGCCTATTTCAGCTTTCGCAACGGCCTGCCCTTGACCTTGCGCTCGGCGCTCTATCCGCTGATCGGCGAGCGGATTTACGGCCCTATCGGGCATGCCGTCGATGTTTTCGCCATTCTCGGCACAGTGTTCGGCGTGGCGACCTCGTTGGGTTATGGGGTATTGCAGATCAACAGTGGTTTCCACTACGTGTTCGGTTTGCCAGTGAACACTACCGTGCAAGTCACCCTCATCGCCGCCACCTGCGCATTGGCGACGCTCTCGGTGGCCAGCGGTCTGGATAAAGGGATTCGCATCCTCTCCGAGCTCAACCTGAGCCTGGCGGTTATCCTGATGCTGTTCGTGCTGCTGCTAGGGCCCACGGTGTTCCTGTTGCAGACCTATGTACAGAATACCGGCGCCTATCTGTCCGACATCGTCAACAAAACCTTCAACCTCTACGCGTATGAGCCTACTGACTGGATCGGTGGCTGGACCTTGTTGTACTGGGGCTGGTGGTTGTCCTGGTCGCCGTTCGTGGGCCTGTTCATCGCACGTATTTCTCGAGGCCGGACCATTCGCGAGTTCGTCTGCGGCGTACTGTTCGTGCCCGCGGGTTTCACCCTGCTGTGGATGACCGTGTTCGGCGACTCGGCAATTCATATGATCCTCAACGATGGCGTCAAGGAGCTGGCAGCGGTGGTCAGTGAAGACAGTTCCCTTGCCCTGTTTGCCTTCCTTGAGCATTTCCCGTTCTCCAGCGTCGTTTCGTTGATCGCGGTGCTGATGGTTGTGGTGTTTTTTGTGACGTCGGCGGACTCCGGTGCGCTGGTAGTGGATATGCTGGCTTCGTCCGGGCAAGGCCATTCACCGCTGTGGCAACGTATCTTCTGGTCAGTCAGCATTGGCGCGGTGGCGATCGCGTTGTTGCTGGCCAACGGGCTCAAGGCGTTGCAGACGGCGACCATCGCGAGTGCTTTGCCGTTCGCTGCCATCTTGCTGATCTCGATCTGGGGCTTGTTCAAGGCGCTCAGTCTGGATGCCACTCGCCGGGGGTTGCGTAATCAGGCCTTGCCTGGCCCCCGGCATGGCCGTGACCCGCACGGAGGCTGGCAGCGTCGACTGCGCAGTATCGCCATGATGCCGCGTCGGGCCCATGTGACCCGCTTCATCGCCGAGGTGGTAAAGCCCGCCTGTGACGAGGTCGCCGTAGAGTTGCGCAAGCAAGGTTACGACGTGAATGTGGGTGAACGCGACGATGGGCGGGTTACGCTCGAACTCTCCCATGCCGGTGAGGGGCGTTTCCTTTACGAAGTACGGCCACGGGCATTCAATACGCCAAGCTTCGTCATGCGCGATACCGAAGACGGCGGCGATGCCCGCAAGTATTTCCGCGCCGAAGTGCATTTGCGCGAAGGCGGCCAGGACTACGACATCATGGGCTGGAGCCGCGACGACGTGATAGGCGACATCCTGGATCAGTACGAGCGCCACCTGCATTACCTGCACGTGGTGAGCTGACGTTGATTCGCTCCTGCCCTGGCTTCGTCAGGGCAGGGCGGTTGGCCTGCTGTAATCACATCTATCAAAGTCGAAACCACATCACGACTGGCTTGCCGGCTGGAACAGCCCACGAACGACTTCCCGCAACCACCGATTGCCACTGTCCTGATGATATCGGGCATGCCAATGCTGTTTGACTGTGAACCCCTCCACCGCAAACGGGCAGTCATGCACCCGTAGCCCATGCATGTCAGCCAGTGTCTGCCCGATATGCCGCGGCAGGGTGGCCAGTAGATCCGTGGTGCCGATTATCATCCCCAACCCGAGAAACGCCGGCAGCTCCAGCATGATCCGCCGCTCGATCCCGGCCCGCGCCAATCCTGCCTCCAGCAGCTTCTGCCCGGTGCCGAAACTGATCTGGACATGCCCCTCGGCGCGGTAGCGGGTCAAGTTCATGCCCTTGCCCAGGCGGGGATGCAGCGGGTTGCTCAGGCACACCCAGTCCTGCTCGAACAGCACCTGCTGGTACATCCCTCCACCCAGCCAGGGTACGAAGCCGATGGCCAGGTCCGCTTCGCCCGATTCCAGCGCGCTCTCTGTATTGCCATCGATGCGCGCTGCCTCCAGGCGGATGCCGGGGGCATGGTTGCGCAGGTGGTTGAGGATGCTCGGCAGCAAGGTGATATGGCTGGCATCGCTGACGCACAGGCGAAAGCGCCGCTGCGCTGTGCCGGCGATGAACTGCGGTTCCCAGGCGGTCAGCCGCCGCAGCGATTCCAGCACCTCGCGGCACGGCCCGATCAACTGGTCTGCGCGTGGGGTAGGGGCCATGCCGCCAGGCGTGCGCACGAACAGCGGGTCGCTCAACTGTTCACGCAGGCGCGCCAGCCAGATGCTGATGGTCGGCTGGCTCTGCCCCAACTGCTCGGCGGCGCGGGTCACGCTGCGGCACTGGTACAGCACGTCGAACAGCTGCAGCAGCTTGGGTTCGGGCAGGGCCTCCAGCGCTTTCATTATTGCGAATCTCAATGATGGTATTGAAGCCATTGTATAGCGCAAATAACCCTCGCTGCATAAGGTAGTCGCAAACCACAGGAGGTCTGCGACGTGAAAATCTGCATTCTGGGCGCCGGTGCCCTGGGCTGCGCCATTGGTGCGGCCCTGAGCGAGGCGGGGCATGAAACCTGGTTGTTGAACCGCGGCCGGGCGCACGTCGAGGCGATGAACCTGCACGGGCTTCAGGTGCACGACGAACGAGGTGAGCGGCAGATACCGGTCAACGCTGCTATCGAAGCCGAAGATGTCGGCGTGGCCGACCTGGTGGTGGTGCTGGTGAAGTCGTTCCACACCGCCGAGGCCATCGCCGGTGCTGCCGCGCTGATCGGGCCGCAGACGCTGGTGCTGTCGCTGCAGAATGGCCTCGGTCACGAAGACATCCTGGCCGACGCCGTCGGTCGTGAGCGGGTGCTGGCCGGCAAGACCTATGTCGGTGGCGTGCTGCTGGCGCCCGGTTCGATCCGCGCAGGCGTAGCCGGCAAACAGACCTTTATCGGTGAACTGGATGGCCAGCTGACACCGCGGGTGCAGGCCATCGCCGAAGTCTTCAACGGCGCCGGGTTGGCCACCACGGTCAGCGACAACATTCTTGGAACCATGTGGGACAAACTGCTGGTCAACGTCGCCACCGGCGCATTAAGCGGCATCACCATGCTCAGCTATGGCCAGCTGTACAGCGAGCCGCTGCTGGAAAGTACCGCCAAGGCCGCCGTGGCCGAAGCCATCGCCGTGGCCGAGCGCGCTGGCATCCGACTCAGCCTGAGCAGCCCTGACGCCGCCTGGACCTTGGCCGCTGAGGGCCTGCCGGCGAGCTTTCGCACCTCGATGCTGCAGAGCCTGGAAAAAGGCTCGATCAGCGAAATCGACTTCATCAACGGCTCCGTCGTGCGCTGGGGCCAGCGCCATGGCGTGGCCACGCCGGTCAATGCGACCCTGGTGGCCTGCATCAAGGGCATCGAGCGCGCCATGGCCGATCACCAGAAGAGGGATACCCCATGAGCCAGGCAAAAGCCTACCTCGAACACGTGGCGTTCTGGGTGCAGGACATCCAGTGGCATATCCGCTTTTTCAGCGAGGTATGTGGCATGACCATGCGTGAAGTGCAGGGCGACGTCGAGCAGCCGGCGCAGTACTGGACCCTCGGCGGCCTGCAGTTCATCCATCAGCCGGACTTCACTGGGCCAGAGGGGCGCATGGCGCACTTGGGCATCATGTGCGAGGACCTGGAGGCGGCATTGACCGCCGCCCAGCGCTTTGGCGTCAGCGAAATGCCTCAAGGCCGCAACTGGCTGCGCCTGCCAGACGGCCTGGCAGTGGAATTCATCCAGGCGCGGCCGGCGAAATGCGTGGCCCAGGCACTGGCCATCGACCCGCGTGCGCAGGTGCAGGCATGAGCGTGATTGAAAAGTACTGGGACGATGCCCGCGAAGGCGACGAATGCATCAGCCCGACATACACCGTGACCCGCGAACGCATCCTGGCTTACGCCGATCTCACTGGCGACCACACCCCGGTGCATGTCGACGAGGCCTACGCCAACGCCAGCCACTTTGGCTGCCTGGTGGCCCACGGCCTGTTCGGCTTGTCGATCGCCGATGGCCTGAAAACCCAGTGCGAGTACCGCTTCCTGCCGGGCATGTCGCTGGGCTGGACCTGGGACTTCGTGCTGCCGATCAAGGTCAATGACGTGCTGCATGTGCGCATGCGGGTGGGGGCGATGCGCCCCAGCAATAGCCGCCCAGGCTGGGGCATCGTGGTGCTGCCATCGGAACTGATCAACCAGCACGGCGACGTCGTGCAGCGTGGCGAGCACCGGCTGATGGTGCCGCGGAGGATAGAAGCATGAGTCAGCCATTACCCTTGGCGGGTATCCGCGTCATCGACTACAGCCACTTCCTTGCCGGGCCTTATGTGGGGCGCTGCCTGGCGGCGCTGGGTGCCGAGGTGATCAAGGTCGAACGGCCGGGCAGCGGCGATGCCGGTCGCCAGCATGCATTTACCCTGGACGATCAGCAGAGCGGCTATTTCCTGCAGCTGAACATGGGCAAGCAGGGCGTCAGCGTCAATATGAAGGACCCGCGTGGCAAGGCATTCATGCAGCGCCTGAGCGATTCGGCGGACGTCTTCATCGAGAACTACCGCCCAGGCGCGCTGGACAAGCTGGGCCTGGGCTACGCCGAGCTGTCGGCGCGCAACCCGCGCCTGGTGTACTGCTCGATTTCCGCCTACGGCCACACCGGGCCGGACGCCCACCGCGCCGGCTTCGGGCTGATCGCCGAAGCCAAGAGCGGCATCATGCAGATGGTTGGCGTGCCGGGCGAAGCGCCGCCGCTGCTGCGCATTTCGCTGGGTGACATGTACACCGGCATTCACGCAGTGGCGGCGATCAATGCCGCGCTGCTCGGTCGGGTGAGCAGTGGCCGTGGCCAGCACATCGACATGGCCCTGTATGACACCCTGGTGTCGATGCACGAATACGCGGTGCAGTGCTACACCTTGTCTGGCGGCACCGTGCTGCCCCAACAGACCGGCCACGACATGCCCACCTCGACCCTGTACGGCGTGTTCCGTGCCGCCGACGGTGACCTGGTGATCGCTGCCCAGGTCGACGATGCCTGGCGGCGCTTCGCCGCCATGCTCGAAGCCAACGGCGGCCCGCCCGGGTTCGGTAGCGACCGCCGCTATCACCACCTCAACGGCCGCAACGCTCACCGCGAGACGATCCTGGCGGTGGTCCGTGACTGGGTTGGCGCGCGCCGGGTGGCTGACATCCTCACGCTGCTCGATGGCATCGACATCCCCAGTGCCAAGGTGCAGTGCATTGACGAGGTGCTGGCCGACCCGCAGATCCAGGCCCGCAACATGGTCATCGAACAGCAGCACCCACGCTACGGCACCTTGCGCCTGCCCAACCTGCCGTTCCGATTTTCCGACTGCGACACCACCATCCACCAGGTAGCCCCGGACCTCGGCCAGCACAATGCCGAAGTCGCTGCCGGGCTTGGCTTCAGCCCTGAAGAAATCACCGCCATGCAGGCAGACGGTGTGCTGTTTACTCAAGGAGTTGCGCGATGAGCGACCGCTACGCAGTGATCGGCCGGCCGATCAACCACACCAAGTCCCCTTTGATTCATGGCCTGTTCGCCGAGGCCAGCGGCCAGGCGCTGGAGTACGGCGCCATCGAAGGCGGGCTGGATGATTTCGAAACCCAGGTGCTGCATTTTCGTCGTGACGGCGGGCGGGGCATGAACATCACCGCGCCGTTCAAGTTGCGGGCCTTCGAGCTGGCCGATCGGCGCAGCGAGCGGGCCCAATTGGCACGGGCGGCCAATGCGCTGAAGTTCGAGGATGGTCGTATCCTGGCGGAGAACTTCGACGGTATCGGTTTGTTGCGGGACATCGAAGAAAACCTCGGCGAACCTCTGCGTGATACGCGCGTGCTCATGCTCGGCGCCGGCGGCGCCGTTCGCGGTGCGTTGCTGCCGTTTTTGCAGGCCGGGCCTCGCGAGCTGGTGATTGCCAACCGCGATATGGCCAAGGCACTGACGTTACGCAACGAACTGAATCACCCACGGTTGCGCATCAGTCGCTACGAAGAGCTGGAAGGGCTGGGTTTCGACATCGTTGTCAACGCTACCTCCGCCAGCCTGACGGGTGAGCTGCCGCCGCTACCCAAGGGCGTACTGGCCGAGACGCGCCTGGCGTATGAGCTGGCGTATGGCAAAGGCCTGACGCCGTTTCTGCGTATGGCGAAAGCGCAAGGTGTAGCGCGCATGGCCGACGGCGTCGGCATGCTGGTCGAGCAGGCGGCGGAAGCTTTCGCCTGGTGGCGAGGGGTACGACCTGAAACCCGTGGCGTGATCGATCGACTGACCATTGCGCTGGAGTAAGCCGTGGTCGTCGGCCCAACATTTTCTCGAAACACGGCGTAGAGATCCGAAACCCCCAGTAGGCGGACATCACGGAAGTGATGTTCGCCCAGCCTGTTGTTCATTCAGATGCAAACGATGGTCGCTCGGCGAACCATGCCACCGCCAGCGCCTTGAACGCCTCAGCCGAAGGCGTCAGCGGATAGCGCTGGTCATGCGCCAGTACGATGCTGTGGGTTGGCAGTTTTTCCTCAGTCGGCCGACACACCAGCGCATGACCATCATAACTACGGTCACCAAATGGCCGGGTGTAGATCAGCGCCACGCCAAACCCGTTGGCGACGAGGCTGCGCTGCAACTCGAAGGTGCGTACACGGTGCACAACGGCGGGTGAAAGGTCGTAAAAGCTGAACAGATCCAGCACATGTTGCCAACTGTGGACCTGATCGGTGACTACCAGGGTGTATTCAGCTAGCGCCTTGAGACTGACGCGCGACTGCTTGGCCAGCGGGTGATCGGCCGCCAGCAGTACCTGGGCCGTCAGCTGACACAGCTGGGTGCAATGCGTGTTCGCTGGTAAACCCAGATCGTAGGTGATGGCCAGTTCTATCGCCCCCTCGCTGAGCCGCTTGCCAACATAATCGAAGCTGCCATCGCGCATGTCGACCGTGACCCTTGGGCAGGACTCCTGCATCCGTCGCACAATTTGTGGCAGGCAATACGGCGCCAGGTCTTCAAAACAGCCGACTACCAGTTCACCGACACACTCGCCTGCGTTGGCATTGATCTCGGCAAAGGTCTGGGCCTCTGCCAGCACGCGGCGGGCCTGGACCATGACCGTACGACCGAACGGGGTCAGCGATATCCCCAGGCCACGCTGGCGTATGAAGATCGACTGACCCAGCACCTCCTCCAGTTCGGTGATGGCCGCCGAAATGGAAGGCTGTGAAACATGAAGCTCCATGGCGGCAGTGGTCAGGTTTCCGTGCTTGGCCGCTGCGAGCGCGTAGCGAAGCTGTCGCAGTGTGAACTTCATAGGTTTTTCCGTGGTGATGCATCAGGACTTATTATTTTATCCTTTTTTGAGGTTGTGAAATATTTCTCCTGCGCAGTGATCATCTTGTTTGGGAGCGTCACAATGACAATTACAAAAGCTCTGCTGACCACGACACTTTCTTTAGGGCTGCTGGCGTCCGCCGGCGTCAGCCAGGCGGCCGGTTGGTGCGAGTCGGGCAAGCCGGTGAAGTTCGCCGGTTTGAACTGGGAAAGCGGGATGCTGCTCACCGAGGTGATGCAGTTCGTGCTGAAAAATGGCTACGGCTGTGACACCGACAGCCTGCCGGGTAACTCCATCTCCATGGAAAACGCCCTGAGCAGCAACGATATCCAGGTGTTCGCCGAGGAGTGGGTAGGGCGCAGCGAGGTCTGGAACAAGGCGGCGGCCGCCGGCAAGGTCGTCGGCGTCGGCTCGCCGGTGGCTGGCGCGGTCGAAGGCTGGTATGTGCCGCGCTATGTGATCGAAGGCGATGCCAGGCGCAAACTCGAAGCCAAAGCACCGAACCTCAAGAGCATTGCCGACCTGGGGCAATACGCCCAGGTATTCAAGGACCCCGAAGAACCGGACAAGGGGCGCTTCTACAACTGCCCGGCCGGCTGGACCTGCGAGCTGGACAACAGCGAAATGCTCAAGCGCTATGGCCTGGAGAACACCTACACCAACTTCCGCCCGGGCACCGGCCCGGCACTGGATGCCGCCGTGCTGTCGAGCTACAAGCGTGGCGAGCCGATCCTCTTCTACTACTGGTCGCCAACCCCGCTGATGGGCCAGGCCGACCTGGTCAAGCTGGACGAGCACCCAGGCGTGGATAAATCCGTGACCATCAAGGTGGGTGTGTCGAAGGCCTTCCACGAGCAGGCACCAGAACTGGTGGCTGTGCTGGAAAAGGTCAATCTGCCGGTCGATCTGCTGAATCAGAACCTGGGACGCATGAGCAAGGAGCGTATCGAGGCGGCGGAACTGGCCAGGTTGTTCTTCAAGGAGCACCCCGAAGTCTGGCACAGCTGGGTCAGCGAAGACGCAGCCAAAAAGGTCGACGCGGCACTCTGAGGGCGTGGACGGGTCCGGCGCCTGCCGGGCGTGCCACCTAGCAGTCCGCTTCATGCACTTGCTCGAGAGAAATCCATGTTCCCGAAAAACTTCACGTTTTCCATTGCCGACTGGGTCAATGGCTGGGTTGATGCGCTGGTCACTCACTACGGTGACGTGTTCCGGCACATTTCCGAGACCCTGCTGTGGGCCATCGTCAACCTCGAAGGTTTGCTGCGCGCAACACCCTGGTGGCTGATGCTGGCCATCGTCGGCGGTATTGCCTGGCACGCCACCCGTCGAGTCGTACCCACCGCGGTGATCGTAGGTTTGCTGTTCCTGGTCGGTGCGGTCGGGCTCTGGGACAAGCTGATGCAGACCCTGGCGCTGATGCTGGTAGCAACGCTGATCTCGGTTCTGGTCGGCATTCCGCTGGGTATCCTGTCGGCGCGCAACGATCGCCTGCGGGCGGTGTTGATGCCGCTGCTGGACATCATGCAGACAATGCCCAGCTTCGTGTACCTGATCCCGGTATTGATGCTGTTCGGCCTGGGCAAGGTGCCGGCGATCTTCGCCACTGTCATCTATGCCGCCCCGCCACTGATTCGCCTGACCGACCTGGGCATTCGCCAGGTGGATGGCGAGGTCATGGAAGCGATCAATGCGTTCGGTGCCAACCGGCTGCAACAACTGTTTGGCGTGCAGTTGCCGCTGGCGTTGCCGAGCATCATGGCCGGTATCAACCAGACCACCATGATGGCCCTGTCGATGGTCGTCATCGCGTCGATGATCGGTGCCCGTGGCTTGGGCGAAGACGTCCTTGTCGGCATCCAGACCCTGAATGTCGGCCGCGGCCTCGAAGCGGGGCTGGCCATTGTGATTCTGGCGGTTGTGATCGACCGCATTACCCAGGCCTATGGCCGGCCACGGCATGGGGTGGGCAAATGAGCGCCAAGCAGACGATGAACAAGATCGAAGTCAACCATGTCTTCAAGATATTCGGTGCGCGTGCCGAAGATGCCCTGAAACTGATCCGCCAGAACAAGACCAAGGAGCAGGTGCTGGCCGAAACCGGCTGCGTGGTCGGGGTCAACGATCTCTCGTTGTCCATCGGCAGCGGCGAGATCTTCGTGATCATGGGCCTGTCAGGCTCGGGCAAGTCGACCCTGGTGCGTCACTTCAACCGCCTGATCGACCCGACCAGCGGCGAGATCCTGGTCGATGGCGAGGACATCCTGCAATACGACATGCAAGCCCTGCGCGAATTCCGCCGGCGCAAGATCAGCATGGTGTTCCAGAGCTTCGGCCTGTTGCCGCACCGCAGCGTGCTGGACAACGTCGCTTACGGGTTGAAAGTCCGTGGCGAGGGCAAAGCGTTGTGCACAGAGCGTGCCCTGCACTGGATCCACACCGTGGGCCTCAAGGGTTACGAAAAATCGTACCCGCACCAGCTGTCGGGCGGCATGCGCCAGCGCGTCGGCCTGGCGCGTGCGTTGGCTGCCGACACCGATATCATCCTGATGGACGAAGCCTTCAGTGCGCTCGACCCACTGATTCGCGCCGAAATGCAGGACCAGTTGCTGGAACTGCAAAAGACCCTGCACAAGACCATCGTCTTCATCACTCACGACCTGGACGAAGCGGTGCGTATCGGCAACCGAATTGCCATTCTCAAGGACGGGCGCCTGATCCAGGTCGGCACGCCCAAAGAAATCCTCTACCAGCCTGCGGACGAATACGTCGATCGTTTCGTGCAGCGTCGCGTAGCTTCGCTTTAAGGACCCGCGAGTATGTCGTTTGCCGAAAAAATCATCATCGCCGAGGCGCCCGTTCGCTGGCAGGACGTGGTGGCTGTGGCCCGGCATGGAGCGAAGCTTGAGCTGGCCCCATCGGCCTGGGCGCGGATCGATAACGCCCAGGCGATTGTCCAGCGCATCGTATCCAGCGGTGACCGCGCCTATGGCGTCAACACCGGGCTTGGCGCCTTGTGCAATGTTTCGTTACAGGACGAACAACTCAGCCAGCTGTCGCACAACACCTTGCTCAGCCATGCCTGTGGCGTGGGTGCCGCGCTGTCGGACGAACAGACCCGGGCGATCATGTGCGCGGCGATCATCAACTTCTGCCAGGGCCGTTCCGGCCTTCAGCGCAAGGTGGTCGAGGCGCTGCTGACGCTGCTCAACCAGCACATCACCCCGCAGGTGCCGAAACAGGGGTCGGTGGGGTATCTGACCCATATGGCCCATATCAGCATCAGCTTGCTGGGCGTCGGCCAGGTCAGTTATCGCGGCCAGATCGTGCCAGCGCAGCAAGCCTTGGCCGAGGTCGGACTGGCACCGGTCAAACTGGGTGCCAAGGATGGTCTGTGCCTGGTCAACGGTACGCCCTGCATGACCGGTCTGAGCTGCCTGTCCCTGGACGATGCCACCCGGCTGAGCCAATGGGCGGACGTTATCAGCGCCATGAGCTTCGAGGCCCTGCGCGGCCAACTCGATGCCTTCGACCCAGAAATCATCGCGCTGAAACCCCACCCTGGCATGCAGCGGGTGGGCAGCAACTTGCGTCGCCTGCTGGACGGTAGCGAAATCATTGCCGGCAGCCATGGCATTCGCACCCAGGACGCTTTGAGCATTCGCTCGATCCCGCAGGTTCATGGTGCCGCGCGCGACCAGTTGGACCACGCCGCGCGGCAGATCGAAACCGAACTCAACTCCACCACCGACAATCCGATATTGCTGGGTACACCCGAGTCGTATCGGGTGGTTTCGCAGGCGAATCCGCATGGCCAGTCGGTGGCCATGGCGGCCGACTTGCTGGCCATCGCGGTGGCCGAGATCGGGGCGATTGCCGAGCGTCGTCTCGATCGCCTGATCAACCCGCTGGTCAGCGGTTTGCCGGCCTTTCTGGTTAGCCAGCCGGGTGTGAACTCGGGCATGATGATTGTCCAGTACGTCGCCGCTTCTCTCTGTGCAGAAAACCGTCAGCTGGCGCAACCGGCGGTCATCGACAACTACGTCACCTCCGGTCTGCAGGAGGATCATCTGAGCATGGGCACCAATGCCGGTTTGAAGCTGCACCGCGCCCTGCAGAACTGCACGCAGATCCTTGCCATCGAATACCTGTTGGCCGCCCAGGCTTTCGAGTTCTTCAAAGAGCAGCGCTTTGGCGCAGGTACCCACATTGCCTGGCGGTTGTTGCGCGAACGGGTCCCGGCCTACACCCAGGACCGTTGGCTGGCCCCGGATATCGCCAGCAGTGCATCGATCCTGAAGGACCCCAGCCTGCCTGGCGCTGCTTTCCCCGGGCTGCTGTGACAGATGTAGGCAGCTGGCGAACTTCCTGGCCTGTTGCAGTTTGATGAGCGACGGCAGGGGCAGCACGGGCTGTACGTGGTCACCCCACAGGAACCTCGGGGTAGGCATGGCTTCTCAAGGATATCGTCAGCCTGATCAGGATGCCCTCATGTTCGCCATCGACAGCAGCACCCAGCCCATGCAAGCCTTGCGGTTCGAGGACGACGGGGCAACGCCCAACAGCCGTTTTCCCGTATTGCTTTACCGGCTGCAACGGGTGGAGCCTGCCCATGACAATG
>NZ_JABMCW010000580.1:0-1953 GCF_013179705.1 Pseudomonas sp. CM25
AAGTCACACCATGCTGATCCCCTACGAACAACTGCAAGCCGAAACCCTTACCCGCCTGATCGAGGACTTCGTCACCCGCGACGGCACCGACAACGGCGACGACACCCCGCTGGAAACCCGCGTGCTGCGGGTTCGTCAGGCATTGGCCAAGGGCCAGGCGTTCATCCTGTTCGACCTGGAAAGCCAGCAGTGCCAGCTGCTTGCCAAGCATGATGTGCCGCGCGAGCTGCTCGACTGACAGCACGGGTGTCCAAGCGGGTACAGGCGACATCAGGCCCTTCGGGTCTTGCACTTTTCGCCTTCCTTGATGCGCTTGTACACCTCGGCCCGATGCACCTGCACCTCGCGCGGGGCATCGATCCCCAAGCGCACCACGCCATCCCGCGTCTCCACCACCATGATGCGGATGTCATCACCAATCACGATGATCTCGCCTACTTCACGCCCTATTACCAGCATGTTCCGATCCTCCTGCAAAGGGAAAACCGGAGCCTGCCTCGTAAGCATTTGGCTACTCAATAGCTCTACTGCGAATCAGAAGCGCCCTACATTTGCGGGTAAATTGCCCTACAGACAGGTCAGCGCGATTGGGCTTTCGAGCGCATTTTTACCGCCATTTCGGCCATCTCTTCGTACAGCCGCTCGGGGGCCTCGCGCTTCAACTGCCACGCCTGGCGCCCGGCCTCGTGCGGCAGTATGAGGAACTCGCCGGCGGCGACCTGTCGGTGGATATACTCGGCAATATCGGCAGCACTGATCGGCGAACCTTCCAGCAGCTTGCCCACCTGCGCCTTCATGGCTGGGTTCGGCCCGCGGAACGAGTCCAGCAGGTTGGTCTGGAAGAACGACGGGCACACCACATGCACGGCCACCTCCAGCTGCTGCAACTCGACCAGCAGGCTCTCCGACAGCGCCAGCACGCCCGCCTTGGCCACGTTGTAGTTGCTCATGCCGGGGCCCTGCATCAGCGCGGCCATCGAGGCGATGTTGATGATGCGCCCCTTGCTGCGCTCCAGCAGCGGCAGGAAGGCCTTGCAGCCTTTGACCACGCCCATCAGGTTGACCGCGATCTGCCAGTCCCAGTCTTCCAGCGACAGTTCGGCAAAGAACCCGCCCGAGGCGACCCCGGCGTTGTTGACGATCACATCGATGCCGCCGAACTTCTCGTCGCAGGCCTGGGCCAGGGCAGTCAGCTGGCTGTAGTCGCGCACGTCGCAGCGCTGCACAAAGCCTTCGCCACCGAGCGCGCGAACCTGTTCCAGGGTTTCGCCCAGGCCGGCGTCGTTGACATCGGCCAACGCCAGGCGCCAGCCCTCACGTGCCCAGCGCAGGGCGATCTCGCGACCGAGGCCGGACCCGGCGCCGGTGATCATGATGCGGTTTTGCATGGTGGCTAGCCTTGTTCTGATGAGCAATGGAGGCAGTCTAAACAAGGGCCGGGGGGTCAGCAGGGTTAATCAGGGTAGTGAATGGGGGAGCATGACTGTGCTGCTAAGAGGCCGGTGTCGGCGCACATCAATGGAATCTTTCACAAGCGGCAACAGTCCGAACTTACAAGAGGCCAGCAGTCCGAGGCCCTTGACCCTCAACCACGCAAGGACTCCGTCATGACCACGATTCTCATCATCATCCTGATCCTGCTGCTGATTGGTGGCTTACCAGTCTTCCCGCACTCGCGCAGCTGGGGCTATGGCCCGTCCGGCATCATTGGCGTAGTGCTGGTGGTCCTGCTGGTGTTGTTGTTATTAGGCATGATCTAGCCCTGAACCAATAAAAAAACCGCGCCTGAGCGCGGTTTTTTTATTGCCCGGCGAATCAGTGCGAAACAGCCCCCGAAGCGCCCAGGCCAGTCTGCGACCGCACGAATTGCGGGTAGAACAGCGCCCGTTCGTCATCAGCCGCCTTGGACTTGTCGGTGACCGAGAAGAACCAGATGCTGGCGAAGGCGATGGC
>NZ_JABMCW010000581.1:0-1941 GCF_013179705.1 Pseudomonas sp. CM25
GCTGTCCGGAACCCGCGCCGACTGCGCCACGTTCACCGCCAAGGGCTCGCGCCAGGCGGCGTCACGGTACAGGCGATAAGGGATCGGCCGGGCCTTGGCGTCATCGCTGGCCAGGAAGCGTACCTCACCGACACCGCCATGCTGGCCGCCGTCGACGCGCACTTGGTAGGGGGTGTCGGGGTTGCATTCCAGGCGCGGCGGGCGCTGACCAAGCAACGCACCCGCAAGCGGCGCATCCGGGCCATCCAGCCGTGCGGCGGCGCCCAGGTCGATCTGCCCCAGCGCCTGCGCACCGGCATCGCGAGTCTGGTTGACCAGCATGCAGCCGCGCTGCACCAGTACCCGTACTTCCACCAGGAAGTCTGCCGCCATGGCACTGCCGCTCAACAACAGGCCCAACAGCGCGGCCAGGAAGCGTTCCGTCACCTCGTTATCCTTATCACTTTATGCTGAATTTGAGCGTAGCAGCGAGACGCCAGTATTGCGGCGGCGCCAAGCCGTTTTTTTGTGCTAGCAACAAAGCGATAGCCCCTTCGAAAAAAAAACCGCAACGCGCCGAACCCCTCTGCCTCCTCGTGCCTCCAATAGCCAAAGGCCGGTGTCCGCGTGGATATTCTGGTAGGGTGTATCACCATCATCCTGCCTCAGACTCATGCGGCAAGCATGGACCGACATGACAGGAGCGTTTTCATTGATGACCGCAGACAGCACGCTTGCCCAAGCCGTGGAGCGTTGTGCCCTGGAACCGATCCAGGTGCCAGGCAGCGTCCAGCCGCATGGCTTCCTGCTGGTGCTGGACGAAACCGATTTGCGCGTGCTGCAGGCCAGCGAGAACGTCGAACAGTGGTTGGGCATACCCGCCAGGGAACTGATCGGCTACCGCTTCGCCGATCTGGTCAGCGACGCCTTCGACCTGCGCGGGCACCTTGCGCGGCTACCGGAAGACGAAGCGTTCCCGTTCCATATCGGCGACGTGCACCTGCGCCAGGGCGCGCCATTCAGCGCCCCGCTGCATCTGCTGGCGCACCGTCACGACCAGGTCCTGATTACCGAATTCGAACCCCCGCGCCTGCCGGCAGACCTGGCCGGGCAAGGTGACTACTACCCGCTGGTGCGCAGCTTTGTCAGCACCGTGCACCTGGCGGGCAGCCTCGAAGAACTGCTGCAGCAGACGGTGGTGCAACTGAAGCGCATCACCGGCTTCGGCCGGGTCAAGGCCTACCGCTTCGATGCCGAGGGCAACGGCCAGGTGCTGGCCGAAGTGGCCGACCCAGGCTACCCCAGCTATCTGGGCCTGTGCTTCCCGGCCTCGGACATCCCGCGCCAGGCGCGCGAGCTGTACCGGGTCAACCGCATCCGCGTAATCGAGGATGCCAACTATCAGCCTTCCCCACTGCTGCCCGCCGCCAACCCGCGTACCGGCAAGGCCCTGGACATGAGCTTTGCCGCACTGCGCAGCGTGTCGCCGGTGCACCTGCAGTACATGCGCAACATGGGCACCCTGGCTTCGATGTCGCTGTCGATCGTGGTCGACGGCAAGCTGTGGGGGCTGGTGTCGTGCCACCACCAGCAGCCGCGCACCGTGGACTTGCGCACGCGCACCGCCAGCGAACTGCTGGCCAGCGTGCTTTCGTTGCAGATCGAATCGCGAGAAGCCCACGCCAGCACACGCAAGCTGCTGGACCTGCGCCAGCACATCGTGCGCATGATCTCGTCCATGGCCGACCACGACAGCGTCGGCGACGGCCTGCGCGAGCTGCCCGACGTGCTGCTGGCCTTCGCTGGCGCCCAAGGTGCTGCGGTGATCTCGGCCGAGCGTTGCGACCTGTTCGGCAAGACCCCGCCCGCTGCGCAGGTGACGGCACTGGTGCACTGGCTGGGCCAGCGTGGCGAAGAAGGCGTGTTTCAGAGCGACAACCTGCGCCGCGACATCGACGAGCT
>NZ_JABMCW010000582.1:0-1940 GCF_013179705.1 Pseudomonas sp. CM25
ATGCCATCGACAACGATGTGCCACCCGCAGAGCAGGCCGGCTATCTGGGTCGCATCGAATCAGCCATCGACAACAGCATGCTTGGTGACTACGGCCGGTCGGTCGCCCGTGGTGGCGTAGGCGTCGGTGATGCTGTAGCTGGCATCGCAGGCCTGCTCTCAGGCGGGGCTATTCCCGAAGCCATCGGGTATGACACTCGCGGCGTTCGCAATTACCTTGACCAGCACGACACGCCCGACCGCCAAGCCTCGCGCCAGGCGCTGGATCAGGCAAAAGGTATTGGTGGCACGCTGCAGGCTCTGGCAGAAAACCCAGGCAATGTCCCGCACCTGATCGCTGAATCTGTGCCGTCCATGCTGGCCGGTGGTGGCATCGGTCGTGGCGTAGCATTGGGCGTGAAGGCCCTCGGTGCTGCCCCAGCAGTTGCAGGTGTGGTCGGGGCGGGTACTGGCGAGGGCATCGTCGCAGCTGGTCAGCAAGCAGAGCAAACCCGGCAAGCTACGGGCACGCTGCCCCCCGGCCAATCCGGCCTCGCGCTTCTGTCGGGCATCGGTACTGGTCTACTCGGTGCGGCTGGGGCACGTATCGGTCGCAAGCTGGGTGTAGCGGACATTGACGCGCAGATGGCTGGCGCAGGCGGTGTCGACGTCGCCAAGGGCTTGGTCAACCGCTCGTTGATCGGGACCGGTATCGAGAGCCTGGAAGAACTCAGCCAAAGCGGGCAGCAGCAGGTACTGACCAATTTGGCGACCGACCGCCCAGCCATGGAAGGCGTCGACAAGTCCATGTTGCTCGGTGGCGTAGTCGGCGGCGCCATGGGCGGTGCTGCCAGCCTTCGCCGGCCAACCCTCAACAACCAGGCAGAACAGCCGCCAGCGCCACCTGCTGCAGCGCCACAAGCCGAAGCCATGGCTACCCCTGCGCCCGAGCAGATCGCGCCACAGGCAGCGCCCGAGCCGGCCCCACAGCCTGTGCCGCAACCTGTGCCGAAAACACCGTTCGCGGGTAGCCAGGACGTGGCGCCATTGCTCGACAATCTTGGGGTGCAGGGCGAGCAGCGCACCCGCTCGCTCGACTTGCTGCGCCCAGCTGAACAAGACATCGAAGCCCGCCGCCGTGGTGTCGTGACCATGGATGAACAACGCCGCCTGGCCAACCTGATAGGCCTCGACGGTGCACAAGCCCAAGCCTTTAGCCGCAGGATCGGCCAAGCTTGGAACGCCGAGCAAATCATTGCTGGCACCGATCTGGTAAGCGACCGACTCAAGACGGTGATGGAGCAGCAGCAACGCATCGCCAGCGGCCAGGCCAGCGACCTGGAAAAGGCCTCCTTTGTGCAAGATCTGGGCGACCTGAAAACGGTGTTCGGCGAACTGATGGGCGCACGCGCCGAGAGTGGCCGAGCACTTGCAGCCCAAAGACGCCAGGTCCAGAACATCAACGATGCACAGCGAATCCTCGAAGGCCTTGGCGGTGTTCAAGGTGCTGATGATCTCGCCGCTGCAATCGGAAAAGCAGTACAGGCTGGCGGCGTGCAGAACCTGGCGAAGCTGGTCGGCCAGCCCGAAGGCAAGATGCAGCGCTTGTTCGGCTACTACTACCGGGCAGCGCTGCTGAGCGGCGTGCGCACCCATGCGGTGAACATCGCCAGCAACACAGCTGTGCTCGGTAACGAAGTCATTGAACGCGGCATTGCGGCCGGCATCGGCGGTATCAAGCGCTTGGCTACTGGTGGTAAATCCGGTCAAACCGTTTTCGCGGAACCCATAGACCTATTGATAGGTATGAGTCGGGGCATGTCGAAAGCCGGCACGGCAGCCGCCGACGCTTTTCGTACTGGCGAATCGGCGGTACTGGGTGGCATGGCAAAGCAGGACAATAGCCAGGGCCTGAACAACACCCCACGCCAGCCCGGTGTACTGGGTGGTGCAGCCTTCGCC
>NZ_JABMCW010000583.1:0-1940 GCF_013179705.1 Pseudomonas sp. CM25
CGTTTAGCTTCAAACACTTGGCTCGCTGCGATCTCTCGTAGCGGGAGGCGAATAATACAGCGTTTAAATCCGCTGTCAACTGCCTTTATCACCGCTGCCGATCTTTCGATCGAAGCCCTTACAGCACCTTCTGAACTACCTAACTCGTTGAATATCAAGGAGTTTGTCGTTCCGTTGTCGCTGGAAGTGGGGCGCATTATAAGGGGATTCGAGAGGGCGTCAACCTTTAATTTCAAGAAAGTGAAATATAGGGGCAAAGACCGCATCAAGGCCGACAAGTGCCTGCCACAACCCTTCCCTCGCCTGTGAGACCCAAGGCGAACAACCCCAAAAACAAAGCGGGGAGGCCTACCGGCCTCCCCGCTTCTATATAGCTACACCACCAGCCGCTCACTCAGCCTTGAGCGTGACCCGCGCAAACGACTTCTTGCCTGCCTGGCACACATGTGTCGCGCCCAGCGCAAATACGAAGTCACGATCCACCACCGCACCATCAACCTTGACGGCACCACCACTCAGCAAGTCCCGCGCCTGCGCCGAGTTCTTCACCAGCCCCGCCCGGTTCAGCACGGCAGCAATCGGCAACTCCTCAGCCGCGGCCACTTCGACTTCCGGCAGATCTTCCGGCAGCTCCCCCTCTTTCATGCGATTACCCGCCGCACGGTGAGCATTAGCCGCTGCCTCCTCACCATGGAACCGCGCAACAATCTCTTCCGCCAGCTTGATCTTGATATCCCGCGGGTTGGCACCATTGGCCACATCGGCACGGAACTGCTCGATCTCTTCCATAGAACGGAAGCTCAACAGTTCGAAGTAACGCCACATCAAAGTATCCGGGATCGACACCAGCTTGCTGTACATCACGCCCGGCGCTTCCTGGATACCTACATAGTTGCCCAGCGACTTGGACATCTTCTTCACGCCATCAAGCCCTTCGAGCAGCGGCATGGTCACGATGTTCTGCGCCTCCTGGCCGTAGGCACGCTGCAACTCGCGCCCCATCAGCAGGTTGAACTTCTGGTCGGTACCACCCAGCTCGACATCCGCCTTGAGCGCCACCGAGTCATAGCCCTGCACCAGCGGATAAAGGAACTCGTGGATCGCGATCGGCTGATTGGTGGTGTAGCGTTTGTCGAAGTCATCGCGCTCGAGCATGCGCGCCACGGTGTACTGCGACGCCAGGCGAATGAAGTCGGCCGGGGTCAGCGTGTCCATCCAGGTGGAGTTGAACGCGACTTCCGTCTTTGCCGGGTCGAGGATCTTGAACACCTGCTGTTTATAGGTCTCGGCGTTGTCGAGCACCTGCTCGCGAGTCAGCGGCGGGCGCGTGGCGCTCTTGCCGCTGGGGTCGCCGATCATGCCGGTGAAGTCACCAATCAGGAAGATGACCGTATGCCCCAGCTCCTGGAACTGGCGCAGCTTGTTGATCAGCACCGTGTGACCCAGGTGCAGGTCGGGTGCGGTCGGGTCGAAGCCGGCCTTGATGCGCAGAGGTTGGCCGCGCTTGAGCTTCTCCACCAGTTCCGACTCGACCAGTACTTCTTCCGCACCGCGCTTGATAAGCGCCAGCTGCTCTTCAACCGACTTCATAGACAAACCCGCAAGGCTCAGATTCAGGGGGAGCCAACCATACAAGATCGGCCGTCAATTACAAGTTTCGCAAAGGAATGTGACCCGGACACGGGGTTGCGGCGTCTATGCGCCCTTGCGTGAAACTGGATTTGGTTATATTTTATACAGTTATTTCATCTTCATCATGTCATTCATCTATTCCATTTCACTTTTTTCAAAGTCACCTTACTCATGACCAACGAACCGCCTAAAGCGCCCCCGCTTTATCCGAAAAGCCATCTGTTGGCCGCCAGCGGCATCGCCGCCCTGCTCAGCCTGGCTTTGCTGGTGTTTCCCTCCAGCGAAGTGGAAGCCAAGAAAACCACCCT
>NZ_JABMCW010000584.1:0-1924 GCF_013179705.1 Pseudomonas sp. CM25
TGCACCTGCCGCACTCGTGGAACCACTGCATGGGTGACCACATCATCGTCTTCACCGTGTGGCCGATCAGCGCCCAGGAAACCATGGTCACCACCAAGTGGCTGGTGCACAAGGATGCCGTGGAAGGCGTGGACTACGACCCTGAGCGCATGCGCAAAGTGTGGGACGCTACCAACGACCAGGACCGTCGCCTGGCGGAAGAGAACCAGCGCGGGATCAACTCTACCGCTTACCAGCCGGGCCCGTACTCGAAGACTTACGAGTTTGGTGTGGTCAACTTCATTGACTGGTATAGCCAGCGGGTTCTTGAGAACCTGGGGGCGGAGCCGGCACCTTATCTGAAGGAAGTGCAGGCGCAGTAATCAATGATGAACCGGGCAGGCAAGCGATTGGTTGCCCGGTTCCTGACTTCATGCATGAACGTTTGGCCGCGCCGAGTCGCCACGAATCTTCTGCACAACATCCCAGCCTAACGTCAGCACCGGCGTGACTCCTGACAGAATTCCCACTGTTTCCATGACCACACCGGGTATCTCGGCCGGATTCTTCTTCAAGTAGGCCCGCACCTCAGTCGCGTGATGCTGGATGTTCAATGAACGCTCCGTGATACCGAGGCCTGTTGCCGCCGCCCCTATCACGACACTGTCGGTTACGGACGGCATCGATGGTCCCCCCTGCTCACTCCAGACAACAGCAGCGGCAGCAACTTTCAAAGTCCCCTTGTGAGTCTTGGCCCATACCTGGAATTGCTTGGAAAAAGAAAACGAAGAACCAAGCTCCCTACGTTGAACGACCAAGTTGAACGCAGACAAGACGCCGTCGACAATATTAAGTGCACCTTCTAACAAAGCGGTCAGGAAAATCGCATTAGGCATGGAAAATCCGCCATTGCGATCGACCCGATTAATTGGATCACCTGTGCAATAGGTATAGGTATTGATCCCACCCATACCGAACGGGCTCAGCGCATCGGCACTATGGCATCTCATGAGTATCGGGTTATAGGTGCGATGGCCATTGCCAAGATGATAGTGGCCTGTCATTGAGTCGCGGTACTCTCCGCAGAATGCCAGGCAGGCGCCAGATAGCCCATTAGAAGCGCCATATGCGGTGAAACCACGTGGATGGCCGTGCCGAATCATAGGCGAGTAGCCTCGATGGACCCTGTGGAGTTCCTTCTGACTTTTTTGAGCGCTGCAGCAGGTGATGGTGATGATGATGATGAATCCATGTTTATGTTAACCACTCTCGGATTGATATTGATCACGACAGATCCAGAAGCTTGCTGAGAAGGCGACACCTGTACCTGCTCACCCAACTGTGCATAACCGGTCATAAGACGCATATTCTGCCACGCTGCGTCAGCAGCCCCCCTGAAGCCGCCGGTCAGGTTGCTGGCGATTGTTACGGCAGACTTGGCAATGGAAGTTACGTTGCCAACACTCATCATGCCTAAAGCGACGGGTTGCAGCCTTTCCGAGCCAGTGAATAATAAAGTCGTTCCCGTCAGTACCAGCGCCGACTCAACCAAGAGTTGCCAATTGCCCCAAAGTCCGGAGCGGTTCTGAATTCTGCTCGTCAACGCGGCAATATTCAGACCGGTATAGGCAGCAACTGTCGTCGCTCTGGTAACTTCGATGGAGGTCAGCACTTCCCAGAATCTACCTGATGGGTCGATTCTGTTGATGGGGTCTCCAGCACAGTAGGCATACTTATTGATTCCGCCCCGGCCGAAGGGGCTCAACCGATCGGGATTGAGAAAACGCATCAGAGAGGGGCTATAGAGCCTGTACCCGTTGCCAAGGTGGTAACAGGCCGTCACCTGGTCATGACGCTCGCTTGCGAACGCTGGCAGAGGACCAGGGCCAGATGGCGAGTGCCCATAACAGGTGTACGTCCTTTCAGAGGATCTTTGATCGCGTGA
>NZ_JABMCW010000585.1:0-1920 GCF_013179705.1 Pseudomonas sp. CM25
CCGAGCCGGTCAAGGATGCCCTGCATGCCCTGGTAGACAAACCTTCAGAACCACAAACCGCGCAGTTGGCAGCTTACCCCGGGCTGTTCGAAGCGCTGGGTTGCGAGGTTGCCGATGGCATATGGGTACAACTGCGTGACGACCAGGGCACTGCCAAAGGGGGGGTACTTTACCTTCCCAGTGACCCCGTACAAGTCTTGCGCTACTTCGATTCCCATACCGCCATCAACCACACCCTGGCAACCCAATTGAGTCATGCGTCATACCGCCAGGCATTTGCCCAACTGATTGGCCTGGAGCAGCGAGCGGCGTTCATGGGCACGTTGAAGGCGCGCCTCGCGGATGAGCAAACCGACCTGGCCCTGGAAGGCAGGGTGCAGCACGATGATGTGTTCGAGGCGCTGGCCGTGCAGCAGATAGAGCGCCTGAAGGAGAACGGCAAGCTGCTGCTGGTCACTACTGCCGATGCAGACAGCGCCGCAGTGCGTGAGCGACATGAAGCCTGGCAGCGTGCAGGGCTCGAGGTACTCAACTTTGCGGGTTTGTTCATTCCGCTGGTCGGCGGGCTGCTGCTCGGGCAACTGGTGGCCCAGACCCTGGGCGAGGTTTTCGAGGGCGCGGTGGACTGGTCCAGAGGGCATCAACATGAGGCGCTGGAGCACATGCTTGGGGTGGCCGAGACCCTCGCGAGCACTGCTTTGACAGTGGCTGGCGTCGCCTTGGCACGCAGCGCATTCGTCGCTGCGCTGGAGCCGGTGCGGCTCGCCAATGGCGCCGGGCGTCTGTGGTCAAGCGACCTGGAGCCCTATATCTGTACGCCTGACAAGATGGCTTTGCGCGAGGATGGCACCTACGGGGATGGCGAGCACCGCTGGATCAAGGCGGGTGGGTGCTTCTACGAAGTTCATCGTCCCGACCCTGAAGGCCCTTGGCGCCTTCTTCACCCAGGAAGGGCGGACGCCTATGGGCCGATTGTGCTGCACAATGGCGAACGCTGCTGGCGCTTGATGCTCGAAGCACCACAACAGTGGGACGACAGCGCGAAGATGCTCGAGACCCTATGGCCACACAACCCGCCTGTCGATAACGCAGACGCGCAGCGGATCATGCGCATGGCGGGCATCGATCAGGACGAACTGCGCGGCCTGCTTATGGAAAACAGGCGGGCGCCGACCAGTTTGCGCGAAGCCCTGAAGGCCTTTGATGCCAATGCACGGATCGACAGTTTCTTCAGTCGCCTGGCGCTGGACATTGCCTCGGACGAGGATCTGGAGCTGTTTCAATGGTGTGAAAACCAGCCAGGGGTGGGACACGGGCGCACCAACGTGCTTGCCAGCAGGCGGCAACTGAGTGACTCCATGTTCAGCCATCTGACTCGCCAGCCTGTTTCCACGCAACCGTTGCTAAAACCGCTGATGGCGCTGGGGCTTCCTGAACCCTATGCCTGTGATCTGGCCGAGGTCGCCAGCAACCAGGCACGCCAGCAGTTCCTGGACAGCGGCCAGCTGCCGCTGGCCTTGGCGGAAAAAGCCAGGTCTCTGCGGACGGTAGCCAAGGTGAGCAAGGCGCTGACCGGTATTTATGTGCCCAGTGCGTATTGCGACGAAACGGGAATGCTGGTTCTAGCCCTGCTCGATGGCGAAAGTACCGATTCGTTTAGCTTGTCGCTGAAGAAAAGTGTGGCGGACGCTGCAACGTTGAAAACCATCGGGGCTGCCGGGCAAGTTGCCGACCTTCGAGTGCTGGTGCGACAGCGAGGGGTCTTCAACCTGTATGACGGGCAAGGCAGGGCACTTGCAACCAACCCTCCGGCTTCGCCGGATATTTTTGACGCAGTGCTGGCGGCACTCGATTCGCGCGACATGCTGCCCGAAGTGGGCTTGACCACTGGCGCCACGGCGCAGCAGCTGCGCGAGAAGC
>NZ_JABMCW010000586.1:0-1901 GCF_013179705.1 Pseudomonas sp. CM25
GGGTGCCCAGTACATCGCGAATGTTGTCGACCACGTTGCTGTCCTTGATCACATCGCTCAGCCAGCCTTCCAGCGGCATGTTGCCCCACTTGATGGCGCGCTCGATCAGGTACGGCACCGGGCTTTGCGGTTCGCTCTGCTTGAAGAACCGGGCCACGCCCGCGAGCATGTTGAACGCTTCGTCACGGGTCAGCGGGGTGGTGCGCATGGGCGCAGGGGCGGTCGGCTGGGAGGGCGAGGCCATCGGTTCCCCGGCTTCGCTGGGCGGGGCGACGTCGGGTTCGGGCGCAGTGCCCGCCACCTCTACAGGGTGCAGTTCAACGCCCCGGTCCTTGAGCAGCTTTTCCGCCAGATGGTTGGCGCGCGAGAGCATGTCGGCCAGGCTGGCAAAGCTCGGCGCGTCGTGGTCGAACAGCCGGTCGATGCACGCCTGCAGCTGGTTGCAGGCGCGCAGGCTGGCGGCGATCTGCAAGGCTTTGGCGCGCAGGTGTTCGGTATCGCTGAGGGCCACCGAGCGCTGAAAGATTTCGGCGTTGATCTTGCCTTCGTTGAGTGCGGTCTGCATCGCCTTGGGGTTCTGCAGCGCGAGGTTTTCCACGTGACGTGATTCGTCATAACGCAGCACGCCAAAATGCTCGCCCTGGGTAATGGGCAAGCCAGCGGCGATGTCGGTAAGGGTGGTTTTCAGCCAGGACAGGCGAGCCGCGCGCTCGTCCATACCGTGTTCCAGGTCGGGATACAGGCTGTCCCAGAATGTTTCCATCACCTGTCGGGTCAGTTCGAGGCCAAAGGTGATGCCGTCGAAATGCTCGCGCTGGGCCAGCCCTTCGCTGAGCCAGGCGACCAGCATCAGGTCCTTGCTGTGCTGCGTCAGGCCTTGGGCGGCCAGGCTGATGACCTGTTCCCAGTCGGCGGTCTTCAAATCGGTTTGCCAGTCGCCCTGGGTGAGGTAGTCAGGGTCGGCACGGCGCGCCTCCTTGATCTGGTCGAAAAGGGCGGAGAAGCTCAAATCTTCGCCGCTGCCGCCGTCGATCGGTGCGGCCAGTGTGGCCAGCGAAAGGTCGTTGAGGATTTCAGGCATAGGACACTCTGATCAGGGGAAGAAAGCAGCGTGCCAGGCGACGCGCCGGCACGCTGCGCAACATGGGCCGCGCGCGCGGCCCATGGGCAAGCAGCTGATTAGGCGAATACTTTGTTCGCGGTACGGTCCCAGCCACCGACAATGTTGCCGCCGGCCTGGCCGTCGGTGCGGTTCTGCTGGGTGTAAGTGGTTTTGATACGGGCGAAGTTGAAGCTGATTTCTTCGATCGGCAGGTCGCTCACGGCCTTGTCTTCACCGCCCTGGTTGCCGCCGGCGACGAACTTGACCGACGACACCACGACTTCTTCCATGTCGATGGTCAGGTAGGTGACCTTGTCACCACCGGCGCGGTTCACGTTCAGTTTCAGCTTGGCAATGTGCTTGCCAGTGCAGCAGTGTTCGAACAGCTTGGCCGAAGCCTTGTCGACCGCCTTGCGGATCTTGAAGTCGCTCAGGGCAACCCGCTCGGAGGATGCACCGCCCGAGGAACTTGCGGTGGCCGAGGTGGCCTGGGTGGCGCCGTACTCGTAGCCCAGCACTTCGATCCAGTCCTTGTGCTTGTCATCCAGTACTTCGCCCGGGATGCCGTCGATTTGGATATACGCGTCAAATGCCATTGTGAAACTCTCCATTAACAACAGTGAAGGGTCGCTCATGCGTCCCTTGGTTTTGACCTCACCCGATACACCGGCAGAGGTAGCTTGCCGCCACCCGGGCCTCATCCTGTGAGGCCGGGCAGCTGGTTCTTGCTGCGCGGCCTCAGTTGAGCCCGCGCACTTCGATTTCCACCCGGCGGTTGGGCTCCAGGCACTTGATCAGT
>NZ_JABMCW010000587.1:0-1901 GCF_013179705.1 Pseudomonas sp. CM25
GCCAGGCGGAGGTGCTTGCGTAGTAATAAGTGGCGTAGTTCATGAATCTGTCCTCAATCTGAATCGGTAATGTGCAAAGGCCTGAAAAGCAAAACCCCCGGTCGGGGAGCCGACCGGGGGTTGAGTATTCTCATGTTCGGCGGCCCCTCGAAGGTGGGCGCCGTGTGGGTATCGGCGCCTAGTGGCTAAACCAATACCCAAAGTAATAGCTGGCAGGTGCCACGCAGCCGGCAACGGCCAGCACAGGGCGCAGGCTGCGACCGGTGTGGTTGGCGTGGTTGCGGGTGTGTTTCGGCATGTTGCTCTCCAGTGAATGAGCCCGAGCTTACTTCAGTTCGGCCGGGGCATTCAATGGATAAATGCTATGGTGGCGATCATTTGTTTTTGTACTGAATGGTTCAATGGCCGTAACGCCCAACCAGGCTTTGAGCCCCCAGCGCATGGCCTTGCAACAACTGCAGCAGGCCGCTGCGGTCCAGGCCTTCGGGCAGCGTGCCTATTGGTAGATCAGTAGCGATCAGGGTCAGTGCGTAATGGTGCGGGTTGTCGCCGGCGGGAGGGCAAGGACCTCGGTAGCTGAGCGTGCCGCGCGAGTTGCGGCCCACCGTGACGTGCTGCCCGGTCAGCGCGGCAGCGCCTTCCTTCAGGCCATCCTGGGCGGGGTCGATGTTGTAGGCGATCCAGTGAACCACGCCAATGCCTTTGCCGCCGTCCGGGTCGAACATGATCAGCGCCAGCGACTGGGTACCTTCGGGCAGGTTTTCCCAGCTGAGTTGCGGGGTGACTTGTTCGCCAGCGCCGCAGGCCGGGTCTGGCCCGACCTGCTGCAAGGCAATCACGCCCCCATCGGTGAACGAAGCAGAGCTGATCGACAGGGCGCCCTGGTTATTACCGGTTGCCATGGCGCTGCAAGGTATGAGGGCAGCAAGCAGCCAGGGTTTGAGGTTCATGGCGAGTCCTTGGCAGGGCGATGGGGCGCAGTGTAGTCCAGGCCAGCCTCAGCGGCTGTCCTGGTCTTCGGCAGTGCCACCGCTGTACCCGGCACCGGAGCCTGTGGCTTCACCGGTGCTGTTGGAGCCGCCACTGGCGCCGTCGGCGGCATCGGTGTTGCTGCCGGTGTCGCTGCTGTCATTGCTCTTGCCGCTGCCAGGGCTGTTAACGCTGCTGTCTTCACCGGCCGTCTTGCCGCCGGACTGGTCGGTTTGCGGGCGGCTGTCGGTGTTGGTGTCGGTGGCGGCGAAGCTGGTGCCAGTGATGGAGGCCAGGCCGAGGGCCAGGCACAGGGAGAGCGGGCGAATGCGGATCATGGCGTGTCTCCTTTGCGGATGATCTGTCATTCGTTGGGCTGGGGACGGGGGCAGGGGTGCCTTCCGGGCGACGAGTGGTAAATGCAGGGGCTGCGCTGCAGCCCCTTGGCTTCACTCGGTTTCGCTACGCGGTGCGTGCACAGGCTCGGAGGCTTCCAGCGGCGGGTGTTCCTGGGCCGCATGCATCAGGTCCTCGGTGACCCGCAACTCGGCGCCAGTCGGCGAGAAGGTAGTCGAAGCGGTGAACGGTGCAGGGTGCTCAGCCGCCGGGCGCTTGCCGCGGCGCCACATGAAGAAGCACACCATGGCCAGGTTGACCACGGCAAACGCCCAGAACAGTCCGGCCTCGCCAAATTCGGTCATCACCGGCGAAATTGCCATTGGCGCCATGGCCGAGCCCAGCGAGTTGATCAGCAGCAAGCCCTGGATCATCGGCACCAGCGCATCGGAGGGCGCGCGGTCGGCCGCATGGCTGACGGCTACCGGGTACAGGGTGAATACACCGCCACCCAGCAGGAACAGCATGGCCGGCAGCACGATCGAGTCCGACGGCAGGAATACCGTCACCAGCGACAGCACGACGCACAACCCGGC
>NZ_JABMCW010000588.1:0-1888 GCF_013179705.1 Pseudomonas sp. CM25
AGCTGGCCAGCGCCCCGTGGCTGACCACCACGCCTTTCGGCTGGCCGGTCGAGCCCGAGGTGTAGATCAGGTAGGCCGGCTGTGCGGGGGCGATGGTCACCTCGACCGGGCTGTCGCTGCAGGTCGCCCATTGGGTGTGATCGCAGGCAATCACCTGCACGCCTGGCATGGCCGAAAAGCGATGGTCGCCCGCCTCGTGCAGCACCACGGCCGCAGCACTGTCGGCAATCAGCTGCTGCAGGCGCTCTTGCGGCTGCTGGGCGTCCAGCGGCAGGTAGGCGGCGCCGGTCTTGAGCACGGCGAGCACGGCGCTGACCCACTCGATGGAGCGCGGCAGGCACAGGGCAACGATGCTGCCCGCGCCGACCCCGCGTTGGCGCAGGTAGTCGGCCAGGCGGTTGGAGGCTGCCTCCAGGCCGGCCTGGGTCATGAACCGGTCACCGGCGCGCACGCCGCCGTGGGCCTGGCCTGGCGCCATTGCCTGGCGCCACAGGGCGAGGAAGTCGCCATGCGGGTAGGGCTGCGTGCTGGCTGGCAGCACGCTCGCCACCTCCGGGCAGTCCACCATGGCCTGCTGCGGGTCGCGGATCAGCGCGTCCAGTACCTGGCGCAGCGAGCCCGCCATGCGCTCGATGGTAGCCTGCGCGAACAGGTCGGTGGCGTAGGTGAAGTAGCCTTCGATGCCGTCGGCCTTGTCGGAGAAGTCGAACGCCAGGTCGAAACGGGCATCGCCGCCGTCACGGGCAAAGCCTTCCACTTCCAGCGCGCCCAGGCGCTTGCGCCCGGCGTCGCTGGCCGCCACGTGCTGGTTGATCTTGAACTGGAACAACGGGTTGTGCGCCAGGTTGCGTTCGGGCAGCAAGGCGTCGACCAGGTGCTCGAATGGCAGTTCCTGATGCGACTGGGCGCCGCCGATCACGTCTTTCACCTGCTCCAGCAGCGCGGCGAAGGTCGCGCGCTCGTCCACCTGCACGCGCAGTACCTGGGTGTTGATGAAGAAGCCGATCAGGCCTTCCAGTTCCTTGCGGTTACGCCCTGCATTGGGCGCACCGATGCGGATGTCGGCCTGGCCGCTGTAGCGCGACAGCACCACTGCCATGGCCGCCAAAACCAGCACGAACAGCGTGTGGCCACCTTTGCGCGCCTGGTTGCGCAAGGCTTCGGCCTGTTCGCCAGCGATGTCCACCCGCACCACCGCACCGCGCTGGCTTGGCGTGGCCGGGCGCTCGAAGTCCAGCGGCAGGCTCAGCACCGGCTGCTCGTCGCCCAGCTGGGCCTGCCAGTAGGCCAGCTGGCGCTGCGCTTCACCGGCTTCGAGCCAGGCACGCTGCCAGATGGCGTAGTCGGCATACTGGATCGGCAAGGCGGGCAGGTCGGCCTGGTGCCCCTCGGCCAAGGCGGTGTACAGCTGGATGAACTCCTGCACCAGCACGTCGCTTGACCAGCCATCGGAGATGATGTGGTGCATGCTCAGCACCAGCACATGCTCCTCGGCCGCCACGCGCAGCAGGGTCACCCGCAGCAGCGGCCCGGTCAGCAGGTCGAAGGGCTGCTTCAGGGCGGCGTCCACCGCCACACTCAGCGACGCCTCATCGGCGACGCCATCGAACATCACCAGCTCAAGTGGCAGCGGGCAGTGGTCGAGAATTTCCTGGTGGAACTCGCCTTCTTCCGAGGCGAAGCGCGTGCGCAGCGACTCATGGCGCTGCACCAGCGCATCCAGCGCCTGCTGCAGCACCGCCTGGTCCAGCGCGCCCTTCAGGCGTACCGCCATCGGCACGTTGTAGGCCGGGCTGTCGGGCTCCAGCTGCCAGAGGAACAGCAGCCGCTGCTGGGCGAACGACAGCGGAATACGGGCCAGGCCCTGGCGTGCTGGCACGATGGGCAG
>NZ_JABMCW010000589.1:0-1886 GCF_013179705.1 Pseudomonas sp. CM25
CGGACGCTACCAACATGGCCGCCACGGCCGTGCGTGACGGCGACCAATGGCTGATCAACGGCCGCAAATGGTGGACCTCCGGCGCTTGCGATCCGCGCTGCAAAGTGATGATTTTCATGGGCCTGTCCGATCCTGAGGGGCCGCGTCACCAGCAGCATTCGATGGTGCTGGTGCCCACCGATGCGCCCGGCGTGAAGATTGTCCGCCCGCTCCCGGTGTTCGGCTATGACGATGCCCCTCACGGCCATGCCGAAGTCCTGTTCGAGAACGTGCGGGTACCGTACGAAAACGTGCTCCTGGGCGAGGGCCGCGGTTTCGAGATTGCCCAGGGGCGCCTGGGCCCGGGCCGTATCCATCACTGCATGCGCTCGATCGGCATGGCCGAGCGCGCGCTGGAGCTGATGTGCAAGCGGGCGGTGGAACGCACCGCGTTTGGCCGGCCACTGGCACGCCTGGGCGGCAACGTCGACAAGATCGCCGACTCGCGCATGGAGATCGACATGGCCCGGCTGCTGACACTGAAAGCCGCCTATATGATGGACACGGTCGGCAACAAGGTCGCCCGCAGCGAGATCGCGCAGATCAAGGTGGTGGCGCCGAACGTGGCGTTGAAGGTGATCGACCGCGCCATCCAGATACATGGCGGGGCAGGGGTAAGCGGCGACTTCCCGCTGGCCTACATGTATGCCATGCAGCGCACCTTGCGCCTGGCCGACGGACCTGACGAGGTACACCGGGCGGCGATTGGCAAGTACGAGCTTGGCAAGTATGTGCCGGTGGAGATGTTGCGAAGCGGGCGATGAATTACTGACTTCATTGTCAGACTGAAGCCATGCGCTCTTACAGGTGAGCGTATTTCGGCCTTGCCGTATGCGTCTGGCTGCAGTCGGATGAATTATATTTGTGATGTAGGAAATTTGATTTTCTCCGCCAAGAAAACCCCCGGCTTGTTCTGCAAAACATACTTTGGCCCATTTGTAGGAAACATCTGATTTTCGACTCAGGCCACTTGTATCTCCCATGCTGATGTTAGGTTTTAACCTCAACTTCGTGCACGGGGAGTTTGCATATGCGCACCAGTCTAGAGGGAAAAGGTCAGGCAGTAGATGGCGATGTAACCACAACGGGGGCGGTGTGTATTGCCACGGATGCAGGCTATCTCGACGAGGGCCGAATGGTGCTGCGCGAAGGTGATCACACCACGCCATGCCCCCTGTGTGGCCAGGAAGGGATCATCGCCGAAGGGGCGGATTTCGTCATCTCTGACGGCCGGCATGTCGCCATGGATGGTGCTCTGGTCCTCTGTGGCTGCCCGCCGGGCAGTAATCGCGTGGTCGCACCGTTGAGTGGAGCATTTGTGCCGATGCGCTCCGTTGCCCGACATGCGCCTACCCATTTTGCCGAGGCATCAACCCCCGTCTACCCCGAACGTTTTTCTCAGTCCGCGGTAGGTGCGATGCCCGGTACTCTGGAGCCTGGGTTCTACGTTATTCCGCGGCGCATGTCGTTCCCGCAGGTGCTGCTTGAACTGGCCGAACACGATGCCACGTTACCAATTTCCCGGCTGCAGCGGCTCAATCCTACGTTCGAACAGGGGTTCAAGGCAGGGGAAATTTTCGTCATCGGTGACCCTGACAACGGTGACGCCTGCACTCGCGAGGAAGGCCAGCTGATGGCGGCGGCGCAGCACGCACGCCGTGCGCTGGCGGTGCTGGATTTCGCCGAAGCGGATTTCATGATGGCGCACCAGGCCGAGATTGCGGGGTTGCTCAGCAATGCCAGCCAGTCTATGGGCGTGGGCAAGGATATGCTGGACCAGGGTTTGAAGCAGGTCAGTGGCACGTTGACCAGGATCGAGCAGTTGCATCAGCGGGAATTCATGCGCC
>NZ_JABMCW010000059.1:0-22174 GCF_013179705.1 Pseudomonas sp. CM25
GGGTGCTACTGCTGGACGAACCCCTGGGCGCGCTGGACCTGAAACTGCGTGAGCAGATGCAGGGCGAACTGAAAAAGCTGCAGCGCCAACTGGGCATCACCTTCATATTCGTCACCCACGACCAGACCGAAGCCCTGTCGATGTCCGACCGGGTCGCTGTGTTCAACCGCGGCCGTATCGAGCAGGTCGACACGCCGCGCAACCTGTACATGAAACCCGCCACCACCTTCGTCGCCGAATTCGTCGGCACCTCCAACGTGGTGCGTGGCGAGCTGGCGATGGCCCTGAACGGCAGCCCGGCGCCCTTCTCGATCCGCCCCGAGCACATCCGCCTGGGCGACCCGGTGGTCACCAGCCATGAGGTGCAGGTCAGCGGCCTGTTGCGCGATGTGCAGTACCAGGGCAGCGCCACCCGCTACGAGCTGCAGCTGGACAGCGGCCAACTGCTGGCGGTGACCCAGGCCAACGACCGCTGGCAGGCACAGGCACAGGCCTGGCAGCCGGGGCAACGGATTCAGGCGCACTGGCCGCGTGAGGCGATGACGGTGTTGCAGGAAACCGAGGCCCACTGACATGAGCACACTGCGCAGCCTGTCCAACCTGCTGTACCGGCGCCCCAACCTGTACCTGGCGCTGCTGTTGATCCCGCCGCTGACCTGGTTCGGCGCCATCTACCTGGGCTCGCTGCTGAACCTGTTGTGGCAGGGTTTCTATACCTTCGACGACTTCACCATGGCGGTGACCCCGGACCTGACCCTGGGCAACTTCGCCGCGCTGCTCAACCCGTCGAACTTCGACATCATCCTGCGCACCCTGGGCATGGCGGTGGCCGTGTCGCTGGCCAGCGCGGTGCTGGCCTTTCCCATCGCCTACTACATGGCGCGCTACACCAGCGGCAAGACAAAGGCGTTTTTCTACATCGCGGTGATGATGCCGATGTGGGCCAGCTACATCGTCAAGACCTACGCCTGGACCCTGCTGCTGGCCAAGGGCGGCGTCGCCCAGTGGTTCGTCCAGCAGCTGCATCTGGATGCGCTGCTGCAAGCCGTGCTGACCGTGCCGGGGGTGGGCGGCAGTACATTATCCACCTCGCACCTGGGGCGCTTCATGGTGTTCGTGTACATCTGGCTGCCGTTCATGATCCTGCCCATCCAGGCCGCTCTGGAGCGCTTGCCGCCTTCGCTGCTGCAAGCGTCGGCGGACTTGGGTGCGCGGCCCGGGCAAACCTTTGTGCAGGTGATCCTGCCGCTGTCGATTCCGGGCATCGCCGCCGGCTCGATCTTCACCTTCTCGCTCACCCTGGGCGATTTCATCGTGCCGCAACTGGTCGGCCCGCCCGGGTACTTCATCGGCAGCATGGTCTACGCCCAGCAAGGGGCGATCGGCAACATGCCGATGGCCGCCGCGTTCACCCTGGTGCCGATCGTGCTGATCGCGGTGTACCTGTCCATCGTCAAGCGCCTGGGGGCCTTCGATGCACTCTGAAAAAGCGTCAACCGGGCTGCGCCTGGCAGCCTGGGGCGGCTTGTTGTTCCTGCACTTCCCGATCCTGATCATCTTCCTGTACGCGTTCAACACCGAAGAAGCCGCGTTCAGCTTCCCACCCAAGGGTTTTACCCTGAAGTGGTTAACCGTGGCCTTTGCCCGGCCCGATGTGCTGGAGGCCATCAAGCTATCGCTGCAGGTGGCCTGCCTGGCCACGCTGATCGCCCTGGTGCTCGGCACGCTGGCCTCGGCGGCGTTGTACCGGCGCAGCTTTTTTGGCAAGGAGAGCATTTCGCTGATGCTGATCCTGCCCATCGCCCTGCCTGGCATCATCACCGGCATCGCCCTGCTCTCGGCATTCAAGACCCTGGGCATCGAGCCGGGGGTGTTCACCATCGTGGTCGGCCACGCCACGTTCTGCGTGGTGATCGTCTACAACAACGTGATCGCCCGCCTGCGGCGGACCTCGCAAAGCCTGATCGAGGCCTCGATGGACCTTGGCGCCGATGGCTGGCAAACCTTCCGCTACATCATTCTGCCCAACCTTGGCTCGGCGCTGCTGGCGGGCGGCATGCTGGCCTTTGCCCTGTCGTTCGATGAAATCATCGTCACCACCTTTACCGCCGGCCACGAACGCACCCTGCCGATCTGGCTGCTCAACCAGCTCAGCCGCCCGCGCGACGTGCCGGTGACCAATGTGGTCGCCATGCTGGTGATGCTGGTGACCATGCTGCCGATCCTTGGCGCCTATTACCTGACCCGCGGCGGCGAAAGCGTCGCGGGCAGTGGCAAATGACCCTGGAGGAGTCTCCGATGCAAACGCAGATGCTGATCAACGGCCAACTGGTCGCGGGCGAAGGCCCGGCCTGGACCGTGCTCAACCCGGCCCTGGGCAGTGCCCTGGCGCAAATCAACGAAGCCACCGAAGCCCAGGTGGACAGCGCCGTGCGGGCCGCCGACCAGGCCTTCGACAGCTGGTCGCAAACCAGCCCCAAGGAGCGCTCGCAGGCGTTGCTGGCGCTGGCCGACACGATCGAAGCCCATGGCGATGAACTGGCGCGGCTGGAATCGCAGAACTGCGGCAAGCCATTGAGCGCCGCACTGAATGACGAAATCCCCGCGATTGCCGATGTGTTCCGCTACTTCGCCGGTGCCGCGCGTTGCCTGGGCGGCTCGGCAGCGGGCGAATACCTGCCGGGCCACACCTCGATGATTCGCCGTGACCCGGTGGGCGTGGTGGCCTCGATCGCTCCCTGGAACTACCCGTTGATGATGCTGGCATGGAAGATCGCCCCGGCCCTTGCGGCCGGCAATACCGTGGTGATCAAACCTTCGGAGATGACCCCGTTGACCGCCCTGCGCCTGGGCGAAATGGCCCGGGAGCTGCTACCGCCTGGCGTCTTGAACATCCTCTTCGGCCGAGGCCAGACAGTCGGCAACCCGCTGGTCAACCACCCCAAGGTGCGCATGGTGTCGCTGACCGGTTCGATCCCCACCGGCGCACATATCATCAGTGCCACCGCCGACAGCGTGAAACGCATGCACATGGAACTGGGTGGCAAGGCCCCGGTGCTGGTGTTCGATGATGCCGACATCGATGCCGCCATCGACGGCATCCGAACGTTCGGCTTCTACAACGCCGGCCAGGACTGCACTGCAGCCTGCAGGCTGTATGTGCAGGACGGTATCTACGAACGCTTTGTCGAGCGCCTGGGTGAAGCAGTCTCCAGCCTGAAGGCCGGCCTGCAGGAAGCAGAAGACACCGAACTGGGGCCATTGATCAGTGCCCAGCACCGCGACAAGGTCTCCGGCCTGGTGCAGCGGGCCATCGCCCAGCCGCACATTCGCCTGGTAACGGGTGGCAAAGCCATTGATGGCGATGGTTTCTTCTACGCCCCGACCGTGCTGGCCGACGCCCTGCAGGACGACGAGATCGTGCGCAACGAAGTGTTCGGCCCGGTGGTATCGGTGACGCGATTTACCGACGAGGCGCAGGCGCTGGAGTGGGCCAACGATTCCAACTACGGCCTGGCCTCATCGGTATGGACCCGCGACACCGGCCGCGCTCATCGCCTGGCTGCGCGCCTGCAATATGGCTGTACCTGGGTGAATACCCACTTCATGCTGGTCAGCGAAATGCCGCACGGTGGGCAGAAGCATTCCGGGTATGGGAAGGATATGTCGATGTACGGGCTGGAGGATTACACCTGCGTGCGGCATGTGATGATCAAACATTGAGCGTAAAGCCTGGATTGGGACCGGCAGCTCAATCCAGGCGCTTTCCTACAAGCGGTTCAGCGCATTCCCAATGCCACATCCTTTATCTTGCAGCCATCAAAATGGGATGGGCATCATCCAGCCCTTCAGGCTGCGCAGACTCTGTGGGAGCGGGTTTACCCGCGAATGCGGAGGTAAAACCACCATCGCATTCGCGGGCGTGCCCGCTCCCACAGGTACATCACAGCCCTTGAGGTTAGTGCTGTACCTGTGGGAGCGGGCACGCCCGCGAAGAGGCCAGTACAGGTAGCCTCTAGTCGCGTAGGTCTGACTCATGAATCGGGTTGGCCCGGCTGGTCGCGCGCTGGTATTGCGCCGGCCAGGTGGCCTTGTTGCCGCCCAGGTCGTCGTCGGCATGCAGCGGCCAGTAAGGGTCGCGCAACAGTTCGCGGGCGAGGAAGATCACATCGGCCTGGCCGGTGCGCAGGATGTGCTCGGCCTGGGCGGGCTCGGTGATCATGCCCACGGTGCCGGTGGCGATTTCCGCCTCTTTGCGCACGCGTTCGGCGAAACGGGTCTGATAACCGGGGCCCGTAGGGATTTCGGCGTTGACCGACGTGCCGCCCGACGATACATCGATCAGGTCGACACCCAGCGCACGCAGGCGCCGCGCCAGCTCGACGGTTTCATCCGGGTTCCAGCCGTCCTCCACCCAGTCGGTCGCCGATACCCGCACCAACAGCGGTAATTCGGCGGGCCAGGCATTGCGCACAGCCTCGACCACCTGCAGGGTCAGGCGGATGCGGTTTTCGAAGCAGCTGCCGTACTCGTCGCGGCGCTGGTTGCTGAGCGGCGACAGGAACTGGTGCAGCAGGTAGCCATGGGCGGCATGGATTTCCACCACCTTGAAACCCGCCGTCAAGGCACGCTTGGTCGAGGCCACGAAGGCGTCGACCACGTCCTGGATTTCTTCCTTGCTCAATTCACGCGGCGCAGTGTGTTGTGGGTCGAAAGCGATCCTCGACGGCCCCACCGGCTGCCAGCCCCCCTCCTCCAGCTTGACGCTGCCCTGCTTGCCCAGCCAAGGGCGATAGGTACTGGCCTTGCGTCCGGCGTGGGCCAGCTGGATACCGGGCACGGCGCCCTGGGCGGTGATGAAGCGGGTGATGCGTTGCAGCGGGGCGATCTGGGCGTCTTCCCACAGGCCGAGATCTTCGGCGGTGATACGGCCATCGGCAGTGACCGCCACGGCTTCGGTGATCACCAGCCCCGCACCGCCTACGGCGCGGCTACCCAGATGAACAAGGTGCCAATCGTTGGCCAGGCCATCGATGGCGGAATACTGGCACATCGGCGACACAGCGATGCGGTTGGGCAGGGTCAGCTGACGCAGGGTGTAAGGCTCGAGCAGCAAGCTCATGAGGGCACCTCCCAAGGACTCCAATGGTGATCCGGCCCGAGCACTCAATTACACGTCCCTGGCCCGGGTCCGGTCAGTATTCAGACTAGACCAGAATGGTTGGGGGGAAGGTTCCATGGGATTTTGGGGTGTCTGACGTGGGGATGATGGCGCTCGATCTTATAGGCGACATCACACTGAAGGCAGGCAACTGGTAGCCCAAACCGCCGCGACAGCCAAACACCCTGACAAGCATTTCAGATATCCCCTACAACCGATGTATGGCGATTCCCAACCTGAGGAAATACCCTACAAGTCCTGTCGACACCCGCCTGATTGTTACTGGAATCCTGAGTCATTAGCCTTTGCTGGTCGCTGCCATTCAGCGTCCGGGCGTGGAATCCCGATCAATTACCGAGTAGCTGTCGTCATGGCAGTTGTGCGCGGGATCTGGGCTGCCCACTACCTCAGTGCGATGGCCAAGGCGTTGATGGATGATGCCGAGTTAGGTATGTCGCGTTGAGGTTGGTGTGGTCGTTGTTCGCGTGAAGGCCACCGGGTGTACGCCGACAAGTTTGCAGCGCCTGTGAGATCACACTAAAGGCAGGCACCTGGCAGCCCCAACCGCCGCGACAGCCAAGCACCCTTACAGGCATTTCAGCCCGCCGCACAACCCTGTGGGAGCGGGCATGCCCGCGAAGCAGGCGACTCGGTGGATGGCACCGGCTTCGCCGGTGTTCACGGGTATGCCCGCTCCCACAGGGAAGGCGCATGACTTGAGGGCAAAGCGGTCGCAGTGGGAGCTTGCCGGCGATGGGCTGCAGAGCAGCCCCCGGAACTGCAGTCAGCGCGGCTCCATATGGGCAATCATCAACTGCACACTTTCATTGCCGCGAAACTCGTTCACATCCAGCTTGTAGGCCAGCTCGACCCAGCGCACTGTCGGATTCGGCCAGACTTCGCGGTCGATACCAAAGGCAATGCCGTCCAGCCGCACCGAACCACATTCGCTCTTGAGCACCACCTTCAAATGCCGCTCGCCAACCACACGCTGCTCCACCAGCTGGAACACGCCATGGAACAGTGGCTCGGGGAAATGCTGCCCCCACGGCCCGGCATTGCGCAGGGCCTTGGCCAGGTCGAGGTGGAACTCTTCCACTGCCAGGCTGCCATCGGACAGCAGACGGCCGGTCAGGTCGTCCTCGCACAACTGGCGCCGCACTTCCTCGTCGAACGCCTCGGCAAACGCCGGGAAATTGCCCTCGGGCAAAGACAGCCCTGCTGCCATGGCGTGGCCACCAAACTTGCTGATCAGCTGCGGCTGGCGCGCCGCCACGGCATCCAGCGCATCACGAATGTGAAACCCCGGCACCGAGCGCGCCGAGCCTTTGAGCATGCCGTCACCGGCATCGGCAAAGGCGATGGTCGGCCGGTGATAACGCTCCTTCAGGCGCGATGCCAGAATACCGATCACCCCCTGGTGCCAGTCGGCATCGAACAGGCAAAGCCCGTACGGCATGGACTCGACCGGCAGGTCCTTGAGCTGCGCCAGCGCTTCGCGCTGCATACCCTGCTCGATGGACTTGCGGTCCTGGTTAAGGCCATCCAGCTGTTGGGCCATGTCCTGGGCCAGGGCCTGGTCCTCGCACAGCAGGCACTCGATACCCAGGCTCATGTCATCCAGGCGCCCGGCGGCGTTCAGCCGTGGGCCAAGGATGAAGCCGAGGTCGGTCGAGGTGATGCGTCGGTGATCACGGCGCGCCACTTCGAGAATGGCTTTCAGGCCCGGCCTGGCGCGGCCGGCGCGGATACGCTCCAGGCCCTGATGGACCAGAATGCGGTTGTTGGCGTCCAGCGGCACCACGTCGGCAACACTGCCCAGCGCCACCAGGTCGAGCAGTTCGCCGATATTGGGCTGCGGCTGCGTTTCGTAGCGGCCGAGGCTGCGCAGGCGCGCGCGCAAGGCCATAAGCACGTAGAAGATGACGCCAACCCCGGCCAACGCCTTGCTGGGAAACTCGCAGCCCGGCTGGTTGGGGTTGATGATGGCGTCGGCATCGGGAAGCTGCTGGCCGGGCAGGTGGTGGTCGGTGACCAGCACCTTGAGCCCGGCCGCCTTGGCGGCGGCAACGCCGTCGACGCTGGAAATGCCGTTGTCCACGGTGATCAGCAGCTGTGGCTGGCGCTGCAGCGCTACCTCGACGATTTCCGGGGTCAGGCCGTAGCCGTATTCGAAGCGGTTGGGCACCAGGTAGTCGACATGGGCCGCGCCCAGCAGGCGCAGGCCCAGCACCCCGACGGTGCTGGCGGTGGCGCCGTCGGCATCGAAGTCACCGACGATGAGGATACGCTGGCGCTGGTCAAGGGCCTGGACCAGCAGGTCCACGCCGGCCTCGATGCCCTTGAGCTGCTGATACGGCAGCAGACGCGCCAGGCTCTTGTCCAGCTCGGCCTCGTTCTGCACGCCACGCGCAGCGTACAGGCGGGTCAGCAAGGGTGGGAGGTTACCCAGCAATGGCAGGGTCGGCGGCAGGGGACGCGGTTCGATACGCATGGGTCGCTTCAGCCACGCTCACCGAGCAGCCACTGCAACTGCACTTCGTGCTGGCCACGGTCGTCAGTCACGAATACCGTGCCTTCGCTGATCATCACGTCCCATTTGATGCTGCGTGGCATATCGGTAGCCAAGGTCTCCAGCACTTCCTGGGGCACGGCGGCGATGTTCAGGTTCTTCAGGTTCTTGACTGCGCTCAACACCTTGGTTTCCCACACACGCAGGCTGCCATACGCCAGCAGGCTGGTGCGTTCGGTGCGACGCGAGCACCAGGTCAGGCGGTCGGCATCGGGTTGGCCCACTTCGATCCAGTGCAGCACGCGGTCATCCAGGCTTTTTTCCCATAGCGCCGGCTCGTCGACATCCGACAGGCCACGACCGAACGACAGGTTCTCGTTGTACCACAGCGCGTACGCCAACAGCCGGACCGCCATGCGCTCTTCGGTTTCCGACGGGTGGCGGGCGATGGTCTGCTTGACGCTTTCGTAGACGTTGCGATCAAGGTCAGTCAGATTCAGTTCGAACTTGTAGGTGGTGGACGGCTGGGCCATGGTCGACGGGCTTCGTGCAAAAGAAAAGTGCAACAGTCTAACCTATCCACACCCTGCATGCGCCGCAGCAGTACCCGGCGCTACCGACCTATGATAAAACCACGGCTCTGCCCAGTTGCCACGGATGCCCCATGCCTACGCCCAGCAAACCCCTCGCCGGCCTCAAAGTCATCGAACTCGGCACCCTGATTGCTGGGCCGTTTGCGTCGCGCATCTGTGCCGAGTTCGGTGCCGAGGTGATCAAGGTCGAGTCGCCCGATGGCGGCGACCCGTTGCGCAAGTGGCGCAAGCTGTACGAGGGCACGTCGCTGTGGTGGTTCGTGCAGGCCCGCAACAAACAGTCGCTGACCCTGAACCTCAAGCACCCCGAAGGCCGAGACATTCTGAAGCAGTTGCTGGCCGAGGCCGACATCCTGATCGAGAACTTTCGCCCGGGCGTACTGGAAAAGCTCGGCCTGGGCTGGGATGTGCTGCATGCGCTGAACCCGCGCCTGGTGATGGTGCGCCTGTCAGGCTTTGGCCAGACCGGGCCGATGAAAGACCAGCCAGGCTTTGGCGCCGTGGGCGAGTCGATGGGCGGCCTGCGCTACATCACCGGCTTCGAAGACCGCCCACCGGTGCGCACGGGCATTTCCATCGGTGACTCGATTGCCGCCCTGTGGGGGGTGATCGGCGCGCTCATGGCTTTGCGCCACCGCGAAGTCAACAACGGCCAGGGTCAGGTGGTGGACGTTGCGCTGTACGAGGCGATCTTCGCCATGATGGAAAGCATGGTCCCGGAGTTCGACGTGTTCGGTTTTATCCGCGAGCGCACCGGCAATATCATGCCGGGCATCACCCCCTCCTCCATCCATACCAGCGCGGATGGCAAACATGTGCAGATCGGCGCCAACGGCGATGCGATCTTCAAGCGCTTCATGCAGGCCATCGGCCGCCCTGACCTGGCCGACGACCCTGCGCTGGCCAGCAACGACGGCCGGGACCTGCGCCGCGACGAGCTGTACGGAGTGATCGACCGCTGGGCCAACAGCCTGCCGCTGGAACAGCTCATGCAGGTGCTGACCACGGCCGAAGTGCCGGCCAGCCGCATCTACTCGGCCGAAGACATGTTCAGCGACCCGCAGTACCTGGCACGCGAGATGTTTCTGCAGGCGAAGCTGCCCGATGGCAAACCGTTCCGCATGCCCGGCATCGTGCCCAAGCTGTCGGACACCCCAGGCTCCGCCGAGTGGGTCGGCCCGGCACTGGGCGAGCACACCGAAGCGCTGCTTGGCGGCCTGGGCTACGACCCAGCGGCCATCGCCAGCCTGCGCAAAGCCGGCACGGTCTGACCCTGGCGCTGCCCGGCCCCATGCGCGCTGCCCGCTGCTTACGCCGACTGGTCCTGCTGTGCGGGCTTCTGCCCGCATTGCTGCTGCAGCCTGCAAGCGCCAGAGAGCGCCTGTTCTGGCTGGTGCGTGACCTGCCGCCGTTCACCATCTTCGAAGGCTCGGAGAAAGGCCAAGGGGTGATCGACCAGTTGCTGCCCATTCTGATCGGGCAGATGCCCGAGTACGACCACAGCATCGTGCGGGTCAACCGCGCCCGTGGCATTCAGATGCTGCAAGACCCCAACAGTTTCACCTGCGACCCGACCCTGCTGTGGACCCCGGAGCGCGCCAGGTACGTGCACTTCTCCATGCCGTCGCTTGGTGTGTTGAGCGGGGGGCTGGTGCTGCGCCGGGAAAACCAGGCACTGGTTGAGCCGTTTCTGAGTGGGCAGGACGTGGACCTGCTCGCGCTGTTCAAACAGCCGGCACTGAAGCTGGGCATCGTTGCCGAACGCAGCTACGGCACCCAGATCGATACCATTCTGGGTCAGTTGCCCGGTACCTCGCTCAGCCGTCATTACGGCAACGACGCTACCGCCAACCTGCTGCAGATGCAGCAACTGGGTCGCCTGCGCATGGTGCTCGGCTACTGGCCCGAAGTGCGCTACCTGATCCAGCAACAAGGCGGGTCACTGACCGAGTACCAGTTCCATCCGGTGCAGGGCGTGGAGCGCTACCAGTTTTTGCATGTGGGGTGTTCCGACAGCCCGCTGGGGCGTGCTGCAGTGGCGCATATCGACCAGCTGTTGCCTGCGCTGCGCCACGATGTGCTGCCTGGGTTGTATGCGCGCTGGCTGGACCCTGCGTTGCGGGGAGACTACCTGGACGACAGCAAGCGCTTCTTCGAAACCCAATAACTGCCTGGCTGCGGATAAAAGAAACCCCGGACGCTGGGGAGGACGCCCGGGGCCAAGCGAAAGCCCTTCAGGACTTCCCGTGACAGCCATGCCAGCACCGGAGCAAAGCACTGGCTGGCTGCCCTACTGTGTCTGATACGCCACTCAGGCAAAGGTTCCCTGGGGTTGTTGGCGTTGCTGCAGGGCGGCGATCACACAGGGCTGCAATCGCCCTTCGGCTATCTGCAAATCACGGTGCAGACCATCCACCAGATCGATCAACAGGCGTTGCTCCTGCAACTGCCGCTCGCTGACCGTACGCCGCAGGGTGATGCCGGCGAGGCGGTCGTGAACGGTCAGTTGGCGATTACCGCTGGCATCGGCGAGGCCGAGGTGGGTCTGATAGGGGGTCAGTGCGTCGTTGAGCAGTCTGCAGATTCTTTCCATCCGTATCACTCGCTGCGTGGTGGGATATAAAGCAACTGACCAGCAAGCGCAGCGGAAAGTTCGCCACGCTGTGGCGGGTTCACTGAGCATGCGGGGCGGACATGACAGTTTGAATACGCCGCCCCTGGCCCAGTTGCAGAGCACTCAGCGCCTGTTGCAAGCGGGGCATCGACAACGGCCAGGGCAGCTCGGCCAGCACCCATAGACCGCGTTTTCTGGCCTCATCGGCGAGGTTGCGCTGCCTGGGGGTCGGCTGGCCGACAAATAGCAGAGCGCGGGGCTGTTGCTGCCGGGCGAGCAAGGCAAGGCCGGAGCGGGTTGGCATGGCATGGTCGATGACCAGCAGATCAGGGCGGCGTGCCGCATCAAGGCAGGCGTCGGTGCCCTCGCTGAGGCGCACATTGAAGATGCCCTGGGCATTGAGGGCCTGATGCAGGAGGATCTGGTGGGATGGGCGAGCCTGGTGGATCACCACGTAGGGCTGGTGCATGAGCCGCTCCTGGTGTGAGGACCGACTACGGTAGGCGTTGCGCTACGCGCACCTGAATAGGACGTTTCTGAGGGAATTGAAGGAAAAGACTGATAGTTCCGGGACTGCTACGCAGCCCATCGCCGGCAAGCCAGCTCCCACACGTATTGCACATGATCTCGGGTCTATGCGATCAAGGTGGGAGCTGGCTTGCCGGCGATGGGCCGCAGCGCGGCCCAGGCTATTACAGCGGCTTGCCGCGGTTGCCGTGCTGGCTGACAAAGCTTTGCACAGCCTTCAGGTCATTGGCCAGCACAGTGCAACGTTCCTCACGGCTGAACAGGTCGCTGAGGTGCGCCGGCAGCTCCAGCGCCCTACCTACACCGGCCTTCTCCACCGCTTCAGGGAACTTGACCGGGTGCGCAGTGCCCAGCACCACCATCGGCGTGTCCAGGCTGCGGCGGCATTCGCGGGCGGCCTTGACGCCGATCGCGGTGTGCGGGTCGAGTACTTCACCGGTGGCAGCGAACACTTCGGCGATGGTCTCGCAGGTCTGCTCGTCGCTGACGGCCAGGGAGTCGAACAGCTTGCGGGCTTCGGTCCAGCGATCTTGCTCGACGCTGAAGCCACCGCCTTGCTTGAAGTTGGCCATCAGCTCGGCGATAGCCGCACCATTGCGACCGTGCATGTCGAACAGCAGGCGCTCGAAGTTGGACGAGACCATGATGTCCATCGACGGCGACAGGGTGGCGTGCAGGGTTTCCTTCACGTACTGGTTGCCGCTCATGAAGCGGTGCAGGATGTCGTTGCGGTTGGTGGCGACCACCAGCTGGCTGACCGGCAGGCCCATGTTGCGGGCCAGGTAACCGGCGAAGATGTCGCCGAAGTTGCCGGTGGGTACCGAGAACGCCACCGAGCGCGCGGGGCCGCCCAGCTGCAGGGCCGCGTGGAAGTAGTAGACGATCTGGGCCATGATCCGCGCCCAGTTGATCGAGTTCACGGCCACCAGGCGGGTGCCTTTGAGGAACGACTGGTCAGCGAAGCTGGCCTTGACCATTTCCTGGCAGTCATCGAAGTTGCCTTCGATGGCGATGTTGTGAATGTTGTCGCCGAACAGCGTGGTCATCTGCCGACGCTGCACTTCCGACACGCGCTGGTGCGGGTGCAGGATGAAGATGTCGACGTTGTCGCAACGGCGGCAACCTTCGATGGCGGCCGAACCGGTGTCACCGCTGGTGGCGCCGATGATCACCACGCGCTCGTTGCGCTTGGCCAACACATGGTCGAGCAGGCGGCCGAGCAGTTGCAGGGCGAAGTCCTTGAACGCCAGGGTCGGGCCGTGGAACAGCTCCAGCACCCATTCGTTGCTGTTCAGCTGACGCAGCGGGGCAACCGCAGCATGGGCGAACTCGCCGTAGGTTTCTTCAAGGATTTTCTTGAAGTCGGCATCGGCGATGCTGCCTTCGACGAACGGGCGCATCACACGGAAAGCCAGTTCGTGGTACGGCAGGCCGGCCCAAGAAGCGATTTCTTCCTGGGTGAAGCGTGGCAGGTTTTCCGGGACGTACAGGCCGCCGTCACTGGCCAGGCCAGCCAGCAGTACGTCTTCGAAGTTCAGGGCCGGTGCCTGGCCGCGGGTACTGATATAGCGCATGGTGCAAACCTTCGATGCTGAGGCCGGGGCCACGCTGGCGGCCCGACGGCGCTATGTGTTAGTTGAGCTGTTCGACGCGAATGCGCACGACCTTGCCGACCACGTCCTGCAGGGCTTCCAGGGCGACGATGGCGTCGTTGATGCCCTGTTCGACCACACGGTGGGTCAGCAGGATCATCGGCACCAGGCCGTCCTGCTCCTCGGCTTCCTTCTGCATGATCGACTCTATGTTGATACCACGCTCCGAGAGGATGCTGGCCACCTGGGCCAGTACGCCCGGGTGATCCTTGGCCTGGATGCGCAGGTAGTAGGCGCTTTCGCAGGCCTCGATCGGCAGGATCGGGTGAGCCGACAGCGAATCAGGCTGGAAGGCCAGGTGCGGCACGCGGTTTTCCGGGTCGGAAGTCATGGCACGGACCACATCGACCAGGTCGCCGATCACCGACGAAGCGGTAGGCTCCATGCCAGCGCCGGCACCGTAGTACAGGGTGGAGCCGGCGGCATCACCGTTTACCATGACCGCGTTCATCACGCCGTTGACGTTGGCGATCAGGCGATCGGCCGGGATCAGCGTCGGGTGCACGCGCAGCTCGATGCCCTCGGCGGTGCGACGCGCCACGCCCAGGTGCTTGATGCGGTAGCCCAGGGCCTCGGCGTAGTTCACGTCAGCGGTGGTCAGCTGGGTGATGCCTTCGGTGTAGGCCTTGTCGAACTGCAGCGGGATGCCAAACGCAATCGAGGCGAGGATGGTCAGCTTGTGCGCGGCATCGATGCCTTCCACGTCGAAGGTCGGGTCGGCTTCGGCGTAACCCAGCGCCTGGGCTTCGGCCAGTACGTCGGGGAAGGCGCGGCCTTTCTCGCGCATTTCGGTGAGGATGAAGTTGCCGGTGCCGTTGATGATGCCGGCCAGCCAGTTGATGCGGTTGGCCGACAGGCCTTCACGAATGGCCTTGATGACCGGAATACCACCGGCCACGGCCGCTTCGAAGGCGACGATGACGCCCTTCTCGCGCGCCTTGGCGAAGATTTCGTTACCGTGTACGGCGATCAGCGCCTTGTTGGCGGTAACCACATGCTTGCCGTTTTCGATGGCCTTGAGCACCAGGTCACGGGCCACGGTGTAGCCACCGATCAGCTCGATGACAATATCGATCTCCGGGTTGCTCGCAACTTCGAACACGTCAGCGGTAATGGGGGTACCGGTAATCTGGCAGTTCGGGTTCTGCGAGCGCATGGCAATCTGGGCCACTTCAATACCGCGCCCGGCACGGCGGGCAATCTCCTCGGCGTTGCGCTGAAGTACATTGAAGGTTCCGCCACCGACGGTCCCCAACCCACAGATGCCTACTTTGACCGGTTTCACTGTGAACTCCCCATTGAACGGCCGACACTTCGCCGACCGTGAAACATGCCGTCACCCCATGACGACGGCGTACTGAATTGTATTACTTGGCAAGTGCCAGCTTGGCGACCTGCGGTGCCGGCTGGTAGCCCGGAATGACCTGGCCGCTTTCCAGGACGATGGCTGGCGTGCCATTGACGCCGATCGACTGGCCCAGCTGGAACTGCTTGCCCACCGGGTTGGCGCACTTGGCCGCCTTGATTTCTTCGCCTTCGACCATCTTGTCCATCGCCCCGCGACGGTCGCTGGAGCACCACACGGCCTGCAACTGCTGGTCACCTGCCGAGCCGAGGCCCTGGCGCGGGAAGGCGACGTAGCGCACTTCGATACCGCGACGGTTCAACTCAGGCACTTCGGCATGCAGCTTGTGGCAGTACGGGCAGGTGGTGTCGGTGAATACGGTGATGTGTGACTTGGTCTCGCCCTTGGCAGGATAAACCACCATCTCGGCGGCTGGAATGCCATTGATGAGCTTGGCGATGCCCAGGCGTTCGGTTTTTTCAGTCAGATTGACCGGCTTGCCGTCCTGGATCTGGAACAGGTAGCCCTGCATCACGAACTGGCCGTCGCCGCTGGCGTACAACACGCGGCCACCCTGCAGCTTGACCTCGTAAAGGCCGCTGACCGGGCTGCTGGCCACGCTTTCTACAGGTACTTCCAGCTCGAGGTTCTGCAACGATTTACGGATGGCCTGCTCGGCACCGGCGTTGCTATCGGTTGCCGCAGCAACGGCAAAAGTACTGGCCAACGCCAACGCGGCGGCGGCGAAAAACTGGGTCACGCGCATGGGAACTCCTGAAAGCGGACAGGGGCCGGAGGGCGCCACCTGCGGAAAATACGCGGTGGCCGTGCGGCCCTTGGTGCAAACCGCCCAAGCCTACCACATCACACCGCCGGTGAAGGGCCTTGCAAGGACCGGTCGGCAGAACATGAAAAACATTCATCCACGCGGGTGGTGCTGGGCATGCAGTTGCTGCAAGCGGGCCTTGGCGACGTGGGTGTAGATCTGGGTGGTGGACAGGTCACTGTGGCCCAGCAGCATCTGCACCACGCGCAAGTCGGCGCCATGGTTGAGCAGGTGGGTGGCGAAGGCATGGCGCAAGGTGTGCGGCGACAGCGGCTTGTCGATGCACGCCACCCGGGCATGCTGCTTGATGCGATGCCAGAAGGTCTGGCGGGTCATCTGCTCGCCGCGCTGGCTGGGGAACAGCACATCGCTGGGGCGCCCGTTGAGCAGCTCGGCGCGGCCGTCGCGGGTATAGCGCTCCACCCACAGCACCGCTTCTTCGCCCATGGGCACCAGCCGCTCCTTGCTGCCCTTGCCCATTACCCGCAGCACACCCTGGCGCAGGTTGACCTGGTCCAGGGTCAGGCTGACCAGTTCGGTAACGCGCAGGCCGCAGGCGTACAGCACTTCCAGCATGGCCCGGTCGCGCTGGCCGATGGCTTCACCCAGGTCCGGGGCCAGCAGCAAGGCTTCGACGTCCGCCTCCGACAGCGACTTGGGCAATGGCTTGCCGAGCTGTGGCATGTCGATTTGCAGGGTCGGGTCGACGGCGACCAGCTTTTCCCGGAGCAAGTAGCGGAAGAAACCACGCAGCCCGGACAGGAAGCGCGCCGTCGAGCGAGGCTTGTAGCCTTGGTCGATGCGCCAGGCCAGATGATCGAGAATCAGGTCGCGGCCAGCGTCGGGCAGGGATACCGAATGCGCCTGCAGCCAGCCGTTGAACAGGGCCAGGTCGCTGCGGTAGGACACGCGGGTGTTATCGGACAGGCCTTTTTCCAGCCACAGGGCGTCGAGGAACTGGTCGATCAGGGGGTGGTCGAGGGCAGACATGAAATCTCGGTGGCAAACGACGAAATGGCGCTTAGTCTTTCATAACAACGCCGGCATAGGGAGGCCGCATGAACGAACAGCAGATCCTTCTCAGCGTCGGTGGCATTGGCGCCGCGGCACTCGCCTGCCAGTGGCTGGCCTGGCGCCTTAAGCTTCCAGCGATCCTGTTTCTGCTGCTGGCCGGCATCGTGGTCGGGCCGCTGCTCGGCTGGCTCGACCCGCAGGCACTGTTCGGCCCATTGCTGATGCCGCTGGTTTCACTGGCGGTGGCGCTGATCCTGTTCGAGGGCAGCCTCACCCTGCACCTGTCACAGTGGCGCGAGATCGGCAGCGTGGTGCACCGCCTTGTCACCCTCGGTGCGTTGTCGACCTGGCTGGTCATCGCGCTGGCGACCCACTGGCTGCTGGGCTTTGAATGGCAGCTGGCAATCCTCTTTGGTGCCCTGACCCTGGTCACCGGCCCCACCGTGATCGTACCGATGCTGCGCGTGGTCCGGCCCAACGCGACGATCGCCAACATCCTGCGCTGGGAAGGCATCGTCATCGACCCGATCGGCGCCTTGCTCGCGGTGGTGGTGTACAGCTTCATCATTGCCAGCGCCGACGGCAATGGCCTGACCCAGAGCCTGGGCACCTTTGCCGGGGTGATCTTCTGCGGCAGTGCGCTGGGCGCTGCGGGGGGCTGGTTGCTGGGGCAGATCATGCGCGAACAGTGGCTGCCGGAATACCTGCACAACCTGGCCTCGCTGGCCGCCGTGCTGGGCATCTTCATTGCCGCCAACCTGATCGTGCACGAGTCCGGGCTGTTGGCAGTGACGATCATGGGTATGTGGCTGGCCAACATGCGCGGGGTCGATGTGCGGCAGATCCTGCACTTCAAGGAAAACCTCAGCGTGCTGCTGATCTCCGGCCTGTTCATCCTGCTGGCCGCGCGGCTCGACTTGCATGCCCTGCTCGGGCTGGGCCCGGCGGTACTTGCGCTGCTGCTGGTGATCCAGTTGCTGGCACGGCCATTGAACGTGTTGCTGTCGACGCTGGGCTCTTCGCTGAACTGGCGTGAACGCGCCCTGCTGGCCTGGATAGCACCACGCGGCATCGTCGCCGCGGCGGTGTCGGCCATTTTTGCCATTCGCCTGCACGAGGCTGGCCATCAGGATGCTTTGCTGCTGGTGCCGCTGACGTTCGCCGTGATTATCGGCACCGTCGTGCTGCAAAGCGCCACGGCCCGGCCACTGGCGCGCCTGCTCAGGGTCGCAGAGCCGGCGCCCAGCGGCTTTCTGATCGTCGGCGCCAGCAGCCCTGCGCGCGCCATCGGCAAGGCCCTGCAGCAATTGGGCAGCCGGGTATTGCTGACCGATTCGAGCTGGGAAAACATCCGCGCCGCGCGCATGGACGGCCTGCCGACCTACTTCGGCAACCCAGCCTCGCAACACGCCGACGCCCATCTGGACCTGGTCGGCCTCGGCCATCTGCTGGGGCTTTCACCGGCGGGTGAAATCAACACCCTGGCCTGCGCACGCTTTCGCCATGACTTCGGCCATGGCCGCCTGTATGTGCTGGCCAGCGGCCTGGAGAAACAGCGCAGCGACAAACACCGGGCCAGCCAGGAACACCGCGGCCAACTGCTTGGCGCAAGCCCGATGACCTACCAGCAACTGGCCAACCACCTCCACCACGGGGCGGAACTGTACAGCACCAACCTGACCGAGGGCTTTGACTGGGAGGACTACCAGGCGCTGCATGGCGAGCGCGCTCATCTGCTGTTTGCGCGTGATGCCCACGGCTGGGTGCATGTTTCAAGCCCCGACAACCCGCTGGCCCCACAGCCCGGCTGGACCCTGGTGGCACTGGTCGAGCCAGCCCCCGTCAGCGAGACGGCAGTTGCTGCAGGTTGAGATTCAGGCTTGCGGCAGCACCGGCACCGGGCGCTTGTCCTCATCGATGGCGACAAAGCTGAACACGCCATGGATCGCGCGCTCGCGGCCATCGAGGTACATGTTCTCGACGAACACGTCGACCTGCACCTGCAAGCTGGTGTTGCCCACCTTGACCACCGAGCCTACCAGCTCAACGATAGAGCCGGCCGGGATCGGGTGTTTGAAGTCGATGCGGTCGGTGGACACGGTCACCAGCGGCAGGCGACAGAAGCGGGTGGCGGCAATGAACGATACTTCGTCCATCCAGGCCAGGGCGGTGCCGCCGAACAGGGTGTTGTGGTGGTTGGTGGTGTTGGGGAATACCGCCTTGGTCACGCGGGTCACCGACAGCTCGGTGCGACGCTGGATTTCCTGGTCTCGGGTAGTGCTCATGGGCTACTCCATCGTAAGGCGGGCGTGCCAGTGCACACCCTTCGCGGGTAAACCTGCTCCCACAAAAAAGCAGCCCGAAGGCTGCTTTTTTCTCGCTAGGCGGCCTGGGCCACCGGGCAAACTGTACTCAGGACAGTTTTTCCTTGATGCGAGCGGCTTTGCCGGACAGGTCACGCAGGTAGTACAGCTTGGCTTTACGCACGTCACCACGACGTTTCACGGCCAGGCTGTCGATCTGCGGGCTGTAGGTCTGGAAGGTACGCTCTACGCCAACGCCGCTGGAGATCTTGCGCACGGTGAAGGCGCTGTTCAGACCGCGGTTACGCTTGGCGATAACGACGCCTTCGAACGCCTGCAGACGGGAACGCTCACCTTCCTTCACTTTAACCTGGACGACTACGGTGTCACCTGGTGCGAAGGTCGGGATTTCCTTGCTCATCTGCTCGGCTTCGAGCTGCTGGATGATCTTGTTGGTCATGCTGTGCTCCTAAGATGGATACGTGATCCACCATCGATACGTTTAACTATCGTCCCGCTCGCGGAGATATTCCTCGAGCAGCTTCTTCTCTTCTCCAGAAAGTGAGCGACTTTCCAGAAGATCGGCGCGTCGTTCGAAGGTCCTACCAAGGGACTGCTTCATCCTCCAACGCCGGATATGTGCATGGTTGCCACTTAGCAACACGTCGGGAACACGCTGATCCGCATACACCTCAGGTCGGGTGTAGTGCGGGCAATCGAGCAGACCGTCGGTGAAGGAATCCTCTTCCGCCGAGTCCACATGCCCTAAAGCTCCGGGCAGCAGCCGCGTAACCGCATCGATCAGTACCATGGCCGGCAGCTCGCCACCGGAAAGCACATAGTCGCCAATCGACCACTCCTCATCGACATGAGCCTCGATAAAGCGCTCGTCGATGCCTTCATAACGACCGGCGATCAGGATCAACGATTCCTGTTCGGCCAGGCCTTTGACCGCCTGCTGAGTCAGCTTGCGGCCTTGCGGCGAAAGGTAGATCACCTTTGCCGATGCTCCGGTCGCTTGCCTGGCGTTAACCAGTGCGTCTTCCAGAGGCTTGATTTTCATCACCATGCCCGGACCACCGCCAAACGGCCGATCATCCACCGTGTGGTGACGATCTGTGGTGTAGTCCCGCGGGTTCCAGCAAGTCACCTGAAGCAACCCCTGTTTCACCGCACGGCTGGTAATGCCGTACTCCGTGATGGCCGAAAACATCTCGGGGAACAACGTGATGACGTCTACGCGAAGGTTACCCATCGTTTAGAAGTCCGCGTCCCATTCAACCCGCATCACGCCTGCTTCCAGGTCGATTGCCAGCACGCATTGCTCCGTATAGGGCAACAGACGCTCGCGATCATCCAGGCTGCCTGCGGAGGGTTTGACCACCATTACATCGTTCGCACCGGTCTCCAACAGGTGATCGACCTTGCCGAACAGGTGTTCGTCCTGGTTGATGACCTTCAGGCCTTGCAACTGGTACCAGTAGTACTCGTCGGCTGCCAGGTTGGGCAAAAGGCTCCGCGCAATGCAGATATCGTAACCGCTCAGAAGCCGGGCTTCATCGCGATCCTCGAGGCCTTTCAGTTTCACGACCAGGCCCTTTTGGGAGCCACGACCGCTGACCAGCTCGACCTGCTTTACCTTGCCTTCGTGCCGAAGCGTCCAGCGTGGATAATCCAACAGGTTTTCAATCGGATCGGTAAAGGAATACACCTTCACCTCGCCGCGAACGCCGTGAACCGAAAAAATCTTGCCAACGACGATGAGGTCGTCAGTCTTTTCTGGCGTCGCGTTCATACTGTTCAGGCAGCGGCCTTGGCAGCTTCCTTCAGCAGCTGAGCAACACGCTCAGACGGCTGTGCGCCCTGGCTCAGCCAGTAGGTGACGCGCTCTTGGTTGACCGACAGCTTGACTTCGGCGCCCGATGCGATCGGGTTGAAGAAGCCAACGCGCTCAACGAAACGGCCGTCACGGGCGTTACGCGAGTTGGTCACGGTCAGGTGGTAGAATGGGCGCTTTTTCGAGCCGCCACGGGCCAGACGAATGGTTACCATGTGAACATCGTTCCTATAGTCGGTGCTGCAGTTGATACAGCAGCTGGTACTGCAAATCTGAATGCCAAATAGGCACACGGGTGCCCAAAAGGCCGCATATTCTCGGGGAATACACGGACATTTGCAAATGACTTTTTCGGCAAGGCCATGGCCTACCGTCCAGATTTGCCGGTTGAGCCGCGAAATCCGCGGCAATTGCCCCGCCAGAGCGGGGTTTCTGGGTACCTGCCCGACAAAAGGCAGGCACCCGGAATAGGGGTTACAGCTTGGGCATGCCGCCGCCTGGCATCATGCCGCCCAGGCCGCGCATCATCTTGGCCATGCCGCCTTTGGCAGAGAATTTCTTCATCATCTTCTGCATTTGCTTGTGCTGCTTGATCAACCGGCCGATGTCCTGCACCTGGGTACCGGAACCCAGGGCGATCCGGCGCTTGCGCGAACCGCTGATCAGGTCGGGGTCGCGGCGTTCGGCCGGGGTCATGGAGTTGATGATCGCCTCCATCTGCTTGAACTGCTTCTCGGCCGCGCCCTGGGCGTTGCCCATCTGCGACAGATTCACCCCGCCGATGCTCGGCAGCTTGTCCATCAGGCCGCCCAGGCCGCCCATGTTCTTCATTTGTTGCAGCTGGTCGCGGAAGTCTTCGAGGTCGAAGCCTTTGCCTTTCTTCAGCTTTTTGGCCAGCTTGTCGGCCTTGGCCTTGTCGATGGTCTGCTCGGCCTGCTCGATCAGGCTGAGCACGTCACCCATGCCGAGGATGCGCGAAGCGACGCGGTCAGGGTGGAACGGCTCGAGGGCTTCGGTTTTTTCACCCATGCCGATGAACTTGATCGGCTTGCCGGTGATGGCACGTACCGACAGCGCGGCACCACCACGGGCGTCACCGTCGACCTTGGTCAGCACCACGCCGGTCAACGGCAGCGCCTCGCCAAACGCCTTGGCGGTGTTGGCGGCGTCCTGGCCGGTCATGGCGTCGACCACGAACAGGGTCTCGATCGGCTTGACCGCGGCGTGCAGCGCCTTGATCTCGTCCATCATGTCGGCGTCGATGTGCAGGCGGCCGGCGGTGTCGACGATGACCACGTCGATGAACTTCAGCTTGGCTTCACGGATGGCCGCTTCGGCAATGGCTACCGGCTTCTGGCTGATGTCGGACGGGAAGAAGGTCACGCCGATATCGTTGGCCAGCGTTTCCAGCTGCTTGATCGCCGCCGGGCGATAGACGTCGGCGGACACCACCATCACGCTCTTTTTCTTGCGTTCCTTGAGGAAGCGCGCCAGCTTGCCGGCGGTGGTGGTCTTGCCGGCGCCCTGCAGGCCGGCCATCAGCACCACAGCAGGCGGGGCAGCATTGAGGGCCAGGTCTTCGTTGGCCGCCCCCATCAGGCTCTCAAGCTCGGCCTGGACGATCTTCACGAACGCCTGGCCCGGGGTCAGGCTGCGCGACACTTCGGTGCCGACCGCACGTTCCTTGACGCTGTTGACGAAATCCTTGACCACCGGCAGGGCAACGTCGGCCTCGAGCAGGGCCATGCGCACTTCGCGCAGCGTGTCCTTGATGTTGTCTTCGGTCAGC
>NZ_JABMCW010000590.1:0-1886 GCF_013179705.1 Pseudomonas sp. CM25
ATATGGAGGTCAGCAGCGATGGGTGTAAGCAGACTAACCGGCATGAATTCGGATGCGATGAGCGCAAAAACACAGAGGGTCATTGCGAATACGCCGCTCCAGTAGGCGCGCGGCTCACCGTAAGTTTTTGAGGTCGCAGAGCCTGACGTGGCGCTGCTCATTTGATTTGTCATGGATTCCTCGCTGTGTGTACCAACGGGCTGACGCAACTGACCGCGCCCATTCAAAGACTGGCGTCCTTGTCATTGGCGCCAGGCGTGTTTCAGTTCGTCAGGGGCTTACGTTCAAGCCAGGTGCTGCTGGAAGAATGCTGTCAATTTGTCGAAAGGGATCTTGTCCATGCGGTCGTACAAATCCACGTGATCCGCATTGGGGACAATCAACAGCTCTTTAGGGTTCGAGGCTGCCTTGAAGACGTCCTCGGAGTAATAACGCGAGTGAGCGTTCTCACCAGCGACCAGTAAAATTGGGCGTGGAGAGATCATTTCGATGTTCGCGTACATTGGGAAGTTGAAGAACGACACGGGAGTGGTTGCCGTCCACGCCGTTGTCGAGTTAACCCCTCTGGGGTGGAAGCCGCGAGGCGTACGGTAGTAATCGAAGAATATCGCCAATACCGGGTTCGGATCTTTCGGCAGCGTTTCTGGCAATACACGCTGGCCCTTCACGATGTTGCCATTCTCGTCAAACGGTACTTCGTGGTAGCCCAACGCAGGCTTGCCAAGCTGTGCATCAGCCCAACGCTGCTGGCTCAGGTAGTCGACCACCTGGTGGCGTTGCTCTGTGGTGTAACTGTCTTTGTAGCTTCGGCTCATGCTACGGGACATGTCGTACATCGATGAAGTGGCGACCGCTTTGATTCGGGAGTCGCTTGTGGCTGCAGTCAGTGCCATCCCGCTGTAACCACAGATGCCAATGACGCCAATGCGGTTTCGGTCGACGTAGGGCAGCAGCCCCAAGAAGTCGATAGCAGCGCTGAAGTCTTCGGTGTTGATATCGGGGGATGCGATGTTTCGGGTTTCGCCACTGCTTTCGCCTGTAAACGAAGGGTCGAAAGCGACTGTGACAAAGCCGCGCTCAGCCATCACCTGAGCGTACAGACCGCTGGCTTGTTCTTTGACAGCCCCGAAGGGGCCACTGACTGCTAACGCTGGCAGTTGCGTGCCTGCCGTGTTTTTCGGGCGGTACAGGTCGGCCGCTAAAGTAATGCCATAGCGGTTTTTGAAAGCTACCTTCTGGTGGTCGACTTTGTCGCTCTTGGGAAAGGTTTTGTCCCACTTGCTGTCGAGCTGCACGCCGCTTGTGGCAAAGGCACCATTAGGAAGCGCTGCACCCACGCTAATCGATGCAATTCCGGTGCTGGTCATCCTCAACAATGTGCGACGCCCAACACCAGGCTTTACTACGTCCGGGTGATCTAGAGGGATTTCAGTAGGCTCGGTCATTTGGCAGTCCATATGCGACCCGTTGATGATGACTACAATGGTCTGCTCCAATAGCCCATCTGACTAGCTACTTAATACTTACAAAACCTATAAGCTAGGCTAATCAATAATCTGTGCGATACTTGCGGCATGGCCAAACGCAACTTCAACGATCTGCTTTCATTCGTCACTGTCGCCCGCGAGAAAAGCTTCACGCGTGCAGCTGCGCTGCTGGGCGTGTCCCAGTCGGCCCTAAGCCAAACCGTGAGTGGCTTGGAAGCGCGCTTGCAGATTCGGCTCCTGACTCGTACTACTCGCAGCGTCTCACTGACCGTTGCGGGTGAGCGCCTGCTGAATGCCATCGGGCACCGTTTTGATGAGATTGAAGCCGAGCTGGACGAGCTGACGGATCTGCGAGACAAACCAGCGGGAACGGTAAGGATCACAAGCGGTGATCACATC
>NZ_JABMCW010000591.1:0-1884 GCF_013179705.1 Pseudomonas sp. CM25
ACCGCAGAGGACAGATCCATGAAGTTCGAAGGCACCCGCGACTACGTCGCCACAGACGACCTGAAGCTGGCGGTAAACGCGGCCATCACCCTCGAACGCCCGTTGCTGGTCAAGGGCGAGCCCGGCACCGGCAAGACCATGCTCGCCGAACAGCTGGCGGCCTCGTTCGGCGCACGTCTGATTACCTGGCATATCAAGTCCACCACCAAGGCCCACCAGGGCCTGTACGAGTACGATGCGGTCAGCCGCCTGCGTGACTCGCAGCTGGGCGTGGACAAGGTCCACGATGTGCGCAATTACCTGAAAAAGGGCAAGTTGTGGGAGGCCTTCGAGGCCGAAGAGCGGGTCATCCTGCTGATCGACGAAATCGACAAAGCCGACATCGAGTTCCCCAACGACCTGTTGCAGGAACTCGACAAGATGGAGTTCTACGTCTACGAAATCGACGAGACCATCAAGGCCAGGCAGCGCCCGATCATCATCATTACCTCCAACAACGAAAAGGAGCTGCCGGATGCCTTCCTGCGCCGCTGCTTCTTCCATTACATCGCCTTCCCCGACCGCACCACCCTGCAGCAGATCGTCGATGTGCACTACCCGAACATCAGCCAGTCGCTGGTCAGCGAGGCGCTGGACGTGTTCTTCGACGTGCGCAAGGTGCCGGGCCTGAAGAAAAAACCGTCCACTTCCGAGCTGGTCGACTGGCTCAAGCTGCTGATGGCCGACAACATCGGTGAAGCGGTGCTCCGCGAACGCGACCCGACCAAGGCCATTCCGCCGCTGGCCGGGGCACTGGTGAAGAACGAGCAGGACGTGCAACTGCTCGAGCGCCTGGCCTTCATGAGCCGGCGCGGCAACCGCTGACAGGAGCCGGGCCATGCTGCTCAACCTGTTCAATGAAATGCGCGCAGCCAAGGTGCCGGTATCGGTACGCGAGCTGCTCGACCTGCACCACGCCCTGGAAAAGCACGTGGTGTTCGCCGACATGGACGCGTTCTACTACCTCGCCCGCGCCATCCTGGTGAAGGACGAGCGCCACTTCGACAAGTTCGACCGGGCGTTTGCCGCTTACTTCAAAGGCCTGGAAAACCTCGACCGGCACATCGAGGCGTTGATCCCCGAAGACTGGCTGCGCAAGGAATTCGAACGCTCGCTCACCGACGAGGAACGTGCGCAGATCCAGTCGCTGGGCGGCCTGGACAAGCTCATCGAGGCGTTCAAGCAGCGCCTCGAAGAGCAGAAGGAGCGCCACGCCGGCGGCAACAAGTGGATCGGCACCGGCGGCACCAGCCCGTTCGGCTCGGGCGGCTTCAACCCCGAGGGCATCCGCGTGGGCGAGGCCGGCAAGCGCCAGGGCAAGGCGGTGAAGGTGTGGGACCAGCGCGAATACAAGAACCTGGACGACCAGGTGGAGCTGGGCACACGCAACATCAAGCTGGCCCTGCGCCGGCTGCGCAAGTTCGCGCGGCAAGGCGCCGCAGAAGAGCTGGACATCGACGGCACCATCGACCACACCGCACGTGACGCCGGGCTGTTGAATATCCAGATGCGCCCCGAGCGGCGCAACACGGTGAAGCTGCTGTTGCTGTTCGACATCGGCGGCTCGATGGACGCCCACATCAAGGTCTGCGAAGAGCTGTTCTCGGCGTGCAAGACCGAGTTCAAACACCTGGAGTATTACTACTTCCACAACTGCGTGTACGAGTCGGTGTGGAAGAACAACCTGCGGCGCACTTCGGAGCGCTATTCCACGTTCGACCTGCTGCACAAGTACGGCGACGACTACAAAGTGATCTTCGTCGGCGATGCGGCCATGGCCCCGTACGAAATCACCCAGCCGGGTGGCAGCGTGGAGCACTGGAATGAAGAGGCCGGGTATGTGTG
>NZ_JABMCW010000592.1:0-1882 GCF_013179705.1 Pseudomonas sp. CM25
TGCGCCACAAACGCATTCGCGGGTTCACCCGCGAATGCGTCAGTTCAGGTCGTCAAGGATTAATGGTCTTCACCTTCCTCATCATCCCCACCCGCCACATTCATTCCCAGCTCCTTGATCTTGCGCGTCAGGGTATTGCGTCCCCACCCCAGCAACAGTGCGGCATCCCGGCGCCGCCCGGCGGTGTGCTTGAGCGCCGTCTCGATCATGATCCGCTCAAAGCTCGGTACCGCGCTGTCCAGCAGGTTGGTCTGCCCACGGGCCAGCGCCTGGTCAGCCCATTGGCGCAGGGCCTGCTCCCAGTTGGTCACCGGCGCGGCGTCCTGCGGCAGGTTCAGCAGCTCGGGCGGCAGGTCACCGATCAGCACTTCGCGGCTGGAGGCCATCACGGTGATCCACCGGCAGGTGTTCTCCATCTGCCGCACGTTACCCGGCCATGGCAGGTTACGGATGAACTCTTCGGTCTCCGGCTTCAGGACCTTTGGCTCGACGGCCAGCTCCTGGGCCGCGCGGGCCAGGAAGTGGCGTGCAAGGGTGGGAATGTCTTCGCGGCGGTCGGCCAGGCGCGGAATGTGAATGCGGATCACGTTCAGGCGGTGGAACAAGTCCTCGCGAAACTTGCCAGCCTGCACCAGCGACTCCAGGTTCTGGTGGGTAGCGGCGATGATGCGCACATCGACCTTGACCGGCACGTGGCCGCCCACCCGGTAGAACTCGCCATCGGCCAACACCCGCAGCAGGCGGGTCTGGGTGTCGGCGGGCATGTCGCCAATCTCGTCAAGGAACAGCGTACCGCCGTCCGCTTGTTCGAAACGGCCGCGGCGCAGGTTGGCCGCCCCGGTGAAGGCGCCCTTTTCATGGCCGAACAGCTCGGACTCCATCAAGTCCTTGGGGATGGCCGCCATGTTCAGGGCAATGAACGGCGATGCTGCGCGCGGGCTGTGGCGGTGCAGGGCGTGGGCGACCAGCTCTTTACCGGTACCCGATTCACCGTTGATCAGCACAGTGATGTTGGAATGGCTGAGGCGGCCAATGGCGCGGAACACCTCCTGCATCGCCGGTGCTTCACCGATGATCTCCGGGGTGCGTGCCAGGTTCTGCGGCACATCCAGCCCTTGTTGCTCCTGCGCATGCTGGTTGGCGCGTTTGACCAGCGAGACAGCCTCGTCCACATCAAACGGCTTGGGCAGGTATTCGAAGGCACCGCCCTGGTACGACGCCACAGCGCTGTCCAGGTCTGAATGCGCGGTCATGATGATGACCGGCAGGCGCGGGTGCTGCTCGCGTATCTGCGCCAGCAAGTCCAGGCCGCTGGCGCCGGGCATGCGGATGTCGGAAATGATCACGTCCGGCTGCTGGCGTGCCAGGCGCCCCATCACACCGTCTGCGCTGTCGAAGCTCTGGGTGGTCATGCCTTCCTGTTGCAGGGCTTTTTCCAGGACCCAGCGGATGGAACGATCATCGTCGACGATCCATACGGTTTCACTTCGGCTCATGAGGCGGTGGCTCCTTGTTCCAGGGGCAGGTAGATCGAGAAGGCGGTGTGGCCGGCATGGCTTTCACACTCGATCAGGCCCTGGTGCTGGCTGATGATGTTCTGGGTAATGGCCAGGCCCAGCCCGGTACCGTCCGGGCGGCCGCTGACCATGGGATAGAAGAGGGTGTCCTGCAGTTCCGAGGGAATGCCCGGGCCGTTGTCGATGATCTCCACCCGTGCCACCAGGCGATGACGCACATGGCCGATGGTGAACTGGCGCAGGGCGCGGCTGCGCAGAGTGATGCGGCCCAGGCGCAGCTCATTCTGCGAGCTGATGGCCTGCATGGCGTTGCGCACGATGTTGAGTACGGCCTGGATCATCTGCTCACTGTCGATCAGTACATC
>NZ_JABMCW010000593.1:0-1878 GCF_013179705.1 Pseudomonas sp. CM25
GACGGTGAAAAGCCCGAACTGGAGTCGAGTGAGCTGCAGGATGAACTGATTGCCAGAATGGCGGTGAGCCTAGAGCAAACACCTCGTCTGTTGGCTCTGGAGATGCACCAGGAGCAATCCCCTTCGCTGCCCCCAACCGACAGCACTCATTCCCCTTCCCCTACTCCAGCGGGTGAGCTTGCAAGGTCCTCGCCTTCACCTGCACATCCGCCAAAAGCGCCGACGGCGATACCCAGTCCGGAGCCGACGGAAACTGGTGCAGGTCTCTTGGCGCAGCAAGCACCACGCCTGCCCGATATACGCCAGGCGTTGGGGGACGAGCCATTGTCGGAAAAGCACCTGGACAATTTCAAGGATGTTCCGACGCCGGTCGTGACGGCGTCGGGCACAGCACCATTGGACGTTATCAGCACCTTGCGCGGGAGCTGTGCCTCCTTGGCCGCAGACCTAGCCGTTTACGCAGACGCTGGGAACATGATCAGCCCGCTCGCGGACGGGCTGGGTTTCACGCTTTCACCGAAGCATGGCGAGCACGTTAGCCCGCGGCACACCGGTATCCAGCTATTGCTCTCCGCCGTTCTGCGCCTACAGGACGACGTGAGCTGGAAGGAACGCCAGCAGTTGCCGGCAGCCCTGTTTGGTCAACTGCTGATCGGCGTCTACGACCTGCCCTTCACCGACCGCCCAGCCCTGACGGTGGGTCTTGAACGACTTCCTGATGCCCAGCTGGAGCAGTTGTTCACGCTGATTCGCCACGCCCGCCAGTTGATCGAACTGACGCTGTCGTCCACTCGATAACGTGAGGAGCCACCTCATGAGCACGACTTTCAATCTGTTGAATCATGCCATGTTGAACCAGGTGCTGCATGAGCTGCGCCATGGTAGGTTGCAGCGCTGCAAGGCCCTGGGCCTGGCCGATGAAGACATCGAGGTGCTGCAGTCGCTGCCGCCGACCACCTTGTCTCACCTGGCGCACTCGTCGATCGCCTGGGTCGAAGTGAAGGTCGACATCACCGTGTTGCGCCGCCTGATCGTCCAGGCCGAACGCGACGAACAGAACGAGCGGTTGATCAATCGTGCGCTCAAATTGGGCGCGAGCTCCAACATCATGTACCGCTGCTTCGGCCTGGACCATTCGGAGACCGCGCTGCGCCGCCGTGTGCTGAAGATCGAGACGCACCGCGGTCGGCCGGTCCAGCTCAGTGAAGTGCAGGAGCATGCTGTGTGGAATCGCTGGAGCCAGCTGCGCACAGAGGATCCGGACAACGATCCGCTGGACACCATGATGATGCTGGCCGAGGAGCAACACATCAGCCTGACCCTGGTCTGGCAACAGGTCGAACTGTACGGAGGCACACCATGCTGAGCTTTTACGAGGTCGACTGGCAGGACGTGGTGCGTCAGTGCTACGACGCCCTTCGGCGCCGAAATGAGTGGTACGCGGCGAACGGCAAACTGATTGTCCCCACCCAGGAGCCCGCGGTGCGGACGATCTACTACGGCGACAATAACCCGCTGCCGCAGACCTTGCTGCTGGACCGCCGGCTGACGCCACTGGAACGTAATACCTGGCAGGTGCTGCGCTGGCTGATCACCGAACGTAAGGTCAAGACCCCACGTTACCAGGACCTGCAGCCCTACCTGGCGACCAGTCCCTGCGGTAACCAGGCCTCGCGGGAAACCATCGCCCGGGCGCTGAATGTCTTACGCACCACCCGCTGGCTCAGTTTGGTGGAGCGCTCACGCGATGCCAACGGCTGCCTGCGTGGTTGCGTCTATGTGCTGCACGGTGATCCCTTGACCGCGGCCGAGCAACTGGAGTTGGACAGCGGCTACGCGGCGCTGCTGCAACAGAATCTCTCCCATGCCACTAAAGGC
>NZ_JABMCW010000594.1:0-1878 GCF_013179705.1 Pseudomonas sp. CM25
TGGCAGCCAGAAGGGACAGGGTCAGGCTCAGAAGATGGCGTTTCATGATTCGGTGCTCCTCTCGGGGGCTGGAAAGTGGGTACGAAGCCAATGCTACGCCGGGTAACGCCAGAGAGAAGTTCATACGGGTAATGGTAACAATCGACCGTATTGATAGAGGTTCGCAACGTGTCTAGGTAGCGCTTTTCAGCTGAAGGGCGGCAGCCCGCTGTGCGGTACTCGGGTAACACGCGCGGCCTGGCGCGATCCATTGCCGAGCAAAAGGCCCGGAAAAACTTCGCTATCATGGCGCCACCGATAAAACCCCACGGGTTTTCATCAGTCCGAACTAGTGAATGCCATCGCAGCGCCTGTTTTGTGTCATATCGCAAGGAGAATCACGCAATGACGCGTCCCGCCAGAATCCTCGTCTGGACCCTCGCCACCCTCCTGACCCTCTTGGCGATCCTGGTGGTGGTCATCGCCACCTTTGACTGGAACCGCGTCAAACCGCTGCTGAACGAGAAGGTCTCCGAAGCCTTGCACCGGCCCTTCGCCATCAATGGCAACCTCGCCGTGCATTGGCGTACCGAGCCTGAAGAAGGTGGTTGGCGGGCCTGGGTGCCGTGGCCGCACTTCATTGCCGAAGACCTGACCCTGGGCAACCCCGAATGGCTCAAGGAGCCGAAGATGGTCGGTCTGGAGCGTGTCGAGTTCCGCCTGGCACCGTTGCCGTTGCTGTTCCAGCAGATCAGCATCCCGCGCATCGACCTGACCAGGCCCACCGCCAGCCTTACCCGCCTGGCCGATGGCCGGGCCAACTGGACCTTCGACTTTGGCCCCAAGGATGAAAACGCAGAACCCTCCAAGTGGCAGCTGGATATCGGTGCCATCGGGTTCGACCAAGGCAATGTCAGCTTCGACGACCAGACCCTGAAAACCAGCATGAAGGTGCAGATCGACCCGCTGGGCAAGCCGATCCCGTTCAGCGACATTGTCGGCAAGGCCAGCGCCGACAAAGCCGGCGGTGCGCAGGATTACGCCTTCGGCCTCAAGGCCCAGGGCCGTTACAAAGGCCAGCCGGTTGCCGGTACCGGCAAGATCGGCGGCCTGCTGGCCCTGCAGGACGCCAGCCAGCCGTTCCCGCTGCAGGCCGACGTGCGCATTGCCGACACCCATGTGGTGCTCGCCGGTACCCTGACCGACCCACGCAACCTCGGGGCTCTCGACCTGCGCCTGCGCCTGTCCGGTGCCAGCCTGGGCAACCTCTACCCGTTGACCGGGGTGACGTTGCCCGACACCCCGGCTTATTCCACCGACGGCCACCTGAACGCCAACCTGCATGCGCCGCAAGGGGCGACGTTCAATTACCAGGGCTTCAACGGCAAGATCGGCGACAGCGACATTCACGGTGATCTGGCCTTCGTCGCCAGCCAGCCACGGCCAAAGCTGTCGGGCAACCTGGTGTCCAACCAGTTGCTGTTCAAGGACCTGGCGCCGCTGATCGGCGCCGACTCCAACGCCGAGCAGAAGGCCCGCGGCGGTGCCAGCAAGCAGCCGAGCGGCAAGGTGCTGCCGGTGGAAGAGTTCCGCACCGAGCGCTGGCGCGCCATGGACGCCGACGTCACTTTTGCTGGTAAACGCATCGTACACAGCGCACAACTGCCGTTCACCGATCTGTCGGCCCATGTGATCCTGGACGACGGCCTGCTGCGCCTGGAGCCGCTGCGCTTCGGGGTGGCTGGCGGCAATCTGGCGGCCAAGGTGCGCCTGGATGGCCGCAACGTGCCGCTGCAAGGCCGCGCCCGGCTGACGGCACGTGGCTTCAAGCTCAAGCAACTGTTCCCTACCTTCGCGCCGATGCAAACCAGCTTTGGCGAGCTCAACGGTGATGCCGAC
>NZ_JABMCW010000595.1:0-1860 GCF_013179705.1 Pseudomonas sp. CM25
CCACGCTATCGTCAATCTGGCTGTTTTCGATATTGTGATGTTGCAGAAATGCTGCGATCGGACTTAGTACAGCCGCCAGTAAATCGTCGAGGGTATAACCTGCCATCGGAGGCAACACGTTCGGGGTAAGTTCGAACGGCGCGCTTACGTAATCCGAGTATTCGTCACGCACCAGTTCCGCCTTCTTCCCCATCAGCTCTTCAGGGTTGGTTAGCGTTTGGTCATTCAGCCTGACGATATGATCATGTATGCCCCACGCCGCCTTGTCGGTAAACGCTCGCACAAGATCATCGCCCTCGTTCATCAGCGGCGAGCCCTGCAACGATTCGAACGCCGACTGCGCGGCAAAGCTGCCCAGCTGCAGCGCCATGCTGCTGATATTGCGCGCGCGGGTTTCCGGGTGTTGATACGGCGTCTGGTACCAGGTCGAAATCTGGTACTCGATGCCCATCCGTTGCAAGTCGGCCCACAAGTGGGTGACCAGCGCGATGCTGGTTTCCCGAATGAACCCGGGGTCGGCTTGCAGCGCCTCAAGGAAGGCCACAACAGGCGTGTTTACCACTTCGAGCAGGTTTTCGTTGGTATACCCAGGCATCGGCGGGAAGACGCCATTCGGTAATTCGATATCTTGCTGGGCTGGTTTGGCCGGGTCTTGCATCCGAAACTCCATTTTCTTGAAGAACACTAATTGCCATTAAATTGGCATCACTTATGATGCCATTTGAATGTCGCCCGGAAATATTATCGACCCGGGTAATCAAGTGCAAAGCATGGCTTTGTCATCAGCCCTTGCGTACCGCCTGGCGGACTTTCCCAAGCAACTCTGCCAATTGAAAAGGTTTCAACAGCATATCCATGCCAACCCCTAGAAACGCCTGGCGGTCGAGTGCCGCATCCGCATAGCCGGTCATGAACAACACCGGCAGATCCGGCCGGTAGCCCCGTGCCAGGTCAGCCAGTTCGCGGCCGCTCAACGTCGGCAAGCCGACGTCGGTCAGCATCAGGTCCAGGTTGGAGTCGCCGCCCAATAACGCCAGCGCTTCGTCGGTGGTCGAGGCCAGGCTGCAGCGATACCCCGCATCGGTCAGCGCCTCGGCCACCGACAGGCGCACGGAGGCCATGTCCTCTACCACCAGCACGTGCTCGCCGTTGCCTTGCAGGTCCAGACCGCTGTCGCGCTCGACGTGTACAGCGGCCTCGGCACTGGCGGGCAGCATCAGCGTCACTTCGGTGCCCTGCCCGACCACACTGCTCAATACCACATGCCCACCCGATTGGCGGGCGAAGCCATAGATGGTCGACAAGCCCAGGCCAGTGCCCTGCCCCACGGGTTTGGTGGTGAAGAACGGGTCGAAGACTTTCTCCAGCAGTTCGGGCTGGATACCGCTGCCATCGTCGCGCACGCTCACCGCAATGTACGGGCCATCCAGCAGGTTGGGGTTGCCGTGGGACCAGGTCGCGGCAGTGTTGACCCATATCTGGCCGTTCTTGCACAGCGCATCGCGGGCGTTGATGACCAGATTGAGCACGGCGCTTTCCAGCTGCACCGGATCGACCAGGGCAATGGCTGGCTGGGGCGACAATTCCAGGGTCAGCATCACTCGCTCGCCAATGGTGCGCGTCAGCAGCTCTTCCAGCGAACGCACGTGCCGGTTGACATCGATCGGGCGGGTGTCCAGCGGCTGCTGGCGGGCGAAGGCCAGCAGGCGGTGGGTGAGCGACGCGGCGCTGGTGGCCGAACTCAGCGCGGCCTCGGCGTATTTGGGCACCATCTCGACACGGTTTTGCGCCACCCGTTTGCGGATCAGTTCCAGGCTGGTGATGATGCCGGTAAGCAGGTTGTTGAAGTCGTGGGCGATG
>NZ_JABMCW010000596.1:0-1823 GCF_013179705.1 Pseudomonas sp. CM25
GGTCGCGGCGCAGCACCCGCAGCGGTGGTACTTGCCCCAGTGCGGCAATGGGCGGCAAGGCGAAGCCGGCCAGGGCCACCAGCCCGGTACCGATACCGGCCAGGGCGGGGACGATGCCGCCAGCGGGTATCTCGCTGGGCAGCAGGCCGTGCAACAGGCGGAACAGGCCCAGCTGGGCCAGCCAGCCGAGCAGGGCGCCGGCCAGCGCTGCGACCAGCCCGAGCATGGCCAGTTGAAGGCAGTACAGGCCCAGCGCCTGGCGACGCGAGAGGCCCAGGCAGCGCAGCAGAGCGCTGGCGTCCAGGCGGCGTGCAGCATAACGGCTGGCCGACAAGGCCACGGCGACCCCGGCCAGCAGCACGGCCACCAGGCTGGCCATGTTCAGGTAGCGTTCGGCTTTGCCCAAGGCTCCGCCAATCTGCTGGTTGCCATCGCGGGTGTCACGCAGGCGCTGGTTGGCGGCGAGGTCTTTTTCCACGGCCTGGCGGTACCTGGCCAGCGCCTCGGTATCGCCGCGCCACAGGTCACGGTAGGTAACCCGGCTGCCCGGCTGGATAACGCCGGTGGCCTCCAGGTCAGCCAGGTTCATCATCACCCGTGGGGTAAGGCTGTAGAAATTGTTGGCACGGTCCGGTTCGTAGGTCAGCACGCGGCTCATGCGCAGGGTCTTCAGGCCCACGTCGATGCTGTCACCTACCGACAGCCCCAGTGCCGCCAGCAGGCGCGGTTCGACCCATGCCTCGCCCGGTGCCGGGCCGCCGCCTGGGGTTTCCTTGGCGTAGGGTGCCGGCGCGCTGCGCACTTGCCCGCGCAATGGGTAGGCGCCATCCGCCGCCTTGACGCTGGACAGCTGGATGCCATTGTCACCGCCCACAACGCTGGTGAACTCGACCACCTGGGCGTGGCGCAAGCCAAGCGCCTTGCCGGCATCAAGCTGCTGTTCGCGAGCTGCAGCGCTGCCCTGCAGCACCAGGTCGGCGCCGAGGAACTCGCTGGCGCGCAGCTGCATGGCGCCATTGAGGCGGGCGCCGAAATAGCCGATCGCGGTGCTGGCCGCCACCGCGACCAGCAAGGCGAAGAACAGCACGCGCACTTCGCTGGCGCGAATGTCGCGCAGCAACTGGCGCAGCGCCAGGCCGCACAGGCGGGACAGTGGCATGTGCTTCATCAGGCCACCACCGGCGCCACAAGGCGGCCTGCGTCCAGGCGAATCTGGCGCCGGCAGCGCCGGGCCAGGCGTTCATCGTGGGTGACCAGTACCAGGGTGGTGCCGCGCTCCTTGTTCAGCTCGAACAGCAAATCGCTGATGCGCTCACCGGTGTGGCTGTCGAGGTTGCCGGTGGGTTCGTCGGCGAACAGTACCGCTGGCTGCGCGGCGAAGGCGCGGGCGATGGCCACCCGCTGCTGTTCGCCCCCCGACAGCTGGCGCGGCGTGTGGCTCAGGCGCTGGCCCAGGCCGACGCGTTCGAGCAGGGTGCGGGCGTGTTCGCGGGCGTCGCGGCGGCCGTCCAGCTCCAGTGGCAGCATGACGTTTTCAAGTGCATTGAGGCTGTCGAGCAGCTGGAACGACTGGAACACGAAGCCGACATGTTCGGCGCGTACGCGGGCGCGCTGGTCTTCATCCAGCGGCCCCAGTTCGTGGCCGGCCAGGATGACCTTGCCGGCGCTGGGCTGGTCGAGGCCGGCGAGCAGGCCAAGCAGGGTCGACTTGCCTGAGCCCGACGCACCGACGATGGCCAGGCTGTCGCCCTGGGCCAGGTCGAGCGAGAGCGCATGAAGGATGGTCAGGTCACCTTCCGCGCTGGGGACCACTTTGCTAAGGT
>NZ_JABMCW010000597.1:0-1822 GCF_013179705.1 Pseudomonas sp. CM25
GCTGGCTGCCGGTACCTGATTTTCCGCACCTGCTGGGTGTATGCCGCCCGCGGCAACAACTTCGCCAGGACCATGCTGCGTCTGGCTGCGGAACGCGACAGCCTGGGCGTGATCGATGACCAGTATGGCGCCCCGACCGGTGCCGAGCTGATCGCCGACATCACCGCCCACGCCGTCATCGCAACCTGCCGCAACCCGGCCCTGGCAGGCCTGTATCATTTGGCCGCCGCCGGTGAAACCAGCTGGTGCGGCTACGCCCGCTATGTGCTGGAGCAGGCGACAGCCCTGGGCGTGCCATTGCAAGCCGGCGCCGGACAGGTCAAGCCGTTGACCACCGATGCCTACCCCACACCGGCCAGGCGGCCGGGCAACTCCCGCCTTGATACCCATGAACTGCAGAAGGCCTTCGCCCTGACCCTGCCGGACTGGCGCCTGGGTGTGGCCCGCATGCTGAAGGAAATCCACGAGAAAGGACGGCTATGAAGCGTAAAGGCATCATTCTGGCAGGCGGGTCAGGTACCCGCCTGCACCCCGCGACCCTGGCAATTTCCAAGCAACTGCTGCCGGTGTACGACAAACCGATGATCTATTACCCGCTGACCACGCTGATGCTGGCCGGCATCCGCGACATCCTGATCATCTCCACCCCGCAAGACACCCCGCGCTTCGAGCAGCTGCTGGGCGACGGCCACCGCTGGGGCCTCGACATCACTTACGCCGTGCAGCCCTCGCCGGACGGCCTGGCGCAGGCTTTTCTCATCGGCAGGGAATTCATCGGCAATGACCTGTCGGCGCTGGTGTTGGGCGACAATATCTATTACGGCCATGACTTCCAGCAGCTGTTGCGTCATGCGATGGACTGCCGGGAGGGTGCCAGTGTGTTCGCCTACCACGTGCAGGACCCCGAGCGTTATGGCGTAGTCGAGTTCGACGGGCAGGGCAGGGCGATCAGCCTGGAAGAGAAGCCGGCCAGGCCCAAGTCCAACTACGCTGTCACTGGCTTGTATTTCTATGACCAGGATGTTGTCGAGATTGCCAAGAGCATCAGGCCGTCGGCGCGGGGCGAGCTGGAAATTACCGATGTGAACCGCACCTACCTGGAGCAGAACCGTCTGTCGGTAGAAATCATGGGGCGTGGATATGCATGGCTGGACACCGGCACCCATGACTCGCTGCTCGAGGCCAGCGGCTACATTGCCACCATCGAGCGGCGCCAAGGGTTGAAGGTAGCCTGTCCGGAGGAAGTGGCGTTCCGCCAGGGCTGGATCGATGCGGGGCAACTGGAAGCACTTGCTGCACCGCTGGCAAAGAACGGGTATGGCCAGTACCTGCAGCGGGTGGTTCGGGACACGGTTTTCTAGGGATTGACGTGCCATTAGCCTTTTCATCGTCTCTGAACTCCGAGCGCCGCCCGCGCGGCGCCTCGCGGGTAAATCGGATCGCCGCACCGTCGCTACATCTATCGGTGGGTGTCGTATGACCCAATCTCCCACCGAAAAACTCGATAGCATTAAGCCACCTCCTACAGCCCCAACCCTCGCATCACCCTGCCACTCAGCGACATTCAGCCTCTTCCCGCACCCAGGGTTTTCCCTGCCCCCAGAACCCGCGTATCATCCGCTCATACAAATCTGAATAATCCCACGCCAGCCTCGGACCAAAAGTCTTGCGCCCCAGCGTACTTAGCGGCTTCAGATACCCAGACAATCATCAGTGACATACAACGACCGGCCAATTTCATGGCCTGGCCAGGCATGCCGGCTGTCCGACGGATGGGACGGTGCCCGATGAGATTTGAAGGAATAGGTTTTGATCAAGCGTA
>NZ_JABMCW010000598.1:0-1819 GCF_013179705.1 Pseudomonas sp. CM25
CCATGCTGGGCAAACGCCGGGAGCATGTCCTTGCCGCGCTCGACAAAGCCGGCAATGTCCAGTTCCCCGCTCTCGATGCGCTGGTACAGCGTGGCGCCCTCCTGTACCAGCAGCGCGCTGGTGATGATCACCGGCAGGATCGCCACCAGCAGGCACACCAGCATGGTGGTGGCGGCGGCCAGGTTGCGTCGGCGGCCGAAACGGATCAGCAGATGCCGCTGCAGGGGGGCAAACAGGATGCCAAGTATCACCGCCCAGAAGATCGCACCGTAATACGGCAGCAGAATCCAGACGAAGGCAATCGTCACCAGCGCCAGGAGCACCGCCAGGGCCTTGTTCTGCAGTGCGGTTTCGTTCATTTCACATCCTCGAATGGCTTCTGGGATATTAGTGCCTGCCGCTTGGGTAAAAGTGCCGCCACTCCCTTGATGCAAATCAATACGCGGGTTTTCTGTCGGCCCTAGCATCCGGGCCTTTTGCCCCGGTGCGCACATGACCCCTACTGCCAAGCCCGAACTGCTGGCCCCCGCCGGCACCCTCAAGAGCATGCGCTACGCCTTTGCCTACGGCGCCGATGCGGTCTATGCCGGCCAGCCGCGCTACAGTTTGCGGGTGCGCAACAACGAATTCGACCACGCCAACCTGGCCCAGGGCATCGACGAAGCGCATGCCCTGGGCAAGCGATTTTATGTAGTGGTCAACATCGCCCCGCACAATGCCAAGCTCAAGACCTTCCTCAAGGACCTGGCGCCGGTGGTCGAAATGGCGCCAGACGCGTTGATCATGTCTGACCCCGGGCTGATCATGCTGGTGCGCCAGCACTTCCCGCAGATGCCGGTGCATCTGTCGGTGCAGGCCAATACGGTCAACTGGGCCAGCGTGCAGTTCTGGCAGCAGCTTGGCCTGAGCCGGGTGATCCTGTCGCGCGAACTGTCGCTCGAAGAAATCGGGGAAATCCGTCAGCAGGTTCCGGACATGGAGCTTGAAGTGTTCGTCCACGGTGCCCTGTGCATGGCCTATTCCGGCCGCTGCCTGCTGTCGGGCTACCTCAACAGACGCGATGCCAACCAGGGCAGCTGCACCAACGCCTGCCGCTGGAAGTACGACGCCATGCCCGCCAGCGAAAATGCCAGCGGCGACATCGTGCGCGAAGTGCAGCCCACCCTGGGCTCAGGCGCCCCCACAGGGCAGGCTTTCCTGCTGCAGGAAAGCAACCGCCCTGGCACTGAAATGCCGGCGTTCGAGGATGAACACGGCACCTACATCATGAACGCCAAGGACCTGCGCGCCATCCAGCACGTCGAGCGCCTTGCCGCCATGGGCGTGCACTCGCTGAAGATCGAAGGGCGCACCAAGTCGCACTTCTACTGTGCCCGTGCGGTGCAGTCGTACCGCCAGGCCATCGACGACGCCGCAGCCGGGCGGCCGTTCGACCGCGGGTTGATGGACAACCTCGAGTCCCTGGCGCAGCGTGGCTACACCGAGGGCTTCCTGCGTCGCCATGTGCACGACGAATATCAGAACTACCAGCGTGGCAACTCGGTCTCCGAGCGCCAGCAGTTCGTCGGCGAACTCACCGGTGTGCGCATCGATGGCCTGGCCGAAGTCAAGGTCAAGAACCGCTTCGCCGTGGGTGACCATCTGGAGCTGATGACCCCGCGCGGCAACTACCACTTCGACCTGCACCGCCTGTGCAACCGCCAGCAGCAGGCCATCGAGGTGGCGCCAGGTGACGGCCATGTGGTGTACCTGCCGATCCCCGAGCAGGTTGCCCTGGAGTACGCCCTGCTGATGCGCGACATCGGTGCCAGCGAAGCCG
>NZ_JABMCW010000599.1:0-1818 GCF_013179705.1 Pseudomonas sp. CM25
TCTCGCCTGCCGCGAAGGTCAGGGTGGCACCGGTGCTCAGGGTGACGGTGAACGGCTTGTCCAGCGCCTTGTTCAGGCTGATGGTGAAGGTCGGCTCAGTGGCCTCGTTCACGGATACCTGATCGGCCACGATGGTGACCTTGACCAGGTCGCCTTCGTTGTTGCCGCCTGGGTTCGGGTTGCCTGGGGTACCAGGCTCGTCAGTGACAGTTGTGCTGACTTTGGTAGCGCCCAGTTCCAGCTGCTCGAACTGATCGGCGCCTTTGCCCGAGACGTCGGTCAGCCCCTGGGTGATGGTGACCGGGTCGTTGACATAGACGTTGTCTGGAGCAGCCACAGTCGTGCTGCCGACCGACTCACCGGCCTTGATGGTCACGGTGGTGCCATCGGTCAGGGTGAAGGTCAGGCCCTTGTGATTGGTAACCGGCAGGGTTGGATCTGCGCTGACCAGGGTCACGGTGTAGGTGATCTTGCCGCCTTCGGTGACGGTGGTGTTATCCACAGTCAGCTCGGCAGTGACCGGGCTCTGGGTATCGGTGACGGCCACGGTCGCGGCCTTGCCGATCTGCAGGTTTTCCAGTTGTTCGCCGACCACCTCAGCCTTGCTGATGCTGACGGTGATCTTGCCCTCGTCCTTGAACACATCCTCGCCCTGCGCCGAAGCGGCGTAGGACTTGGTGGTCTCGCCTGCCGCGAAGGTAAGGGTGGCACCGGTGCTCAGGGTCACGGTGAACGGTTTGTCCAACGCCTTGTTCAGGCTGATGGTAAAGGTCGGCTCGGTGGCCTCGTTGACGGATACCTGATCAGCCACGATGGTGACCTTGACCAGGTCGCCTTCGCCAGATGGCTCATCGGTGACTTGGGTGCTGACTTTGGTAGCGCCCAGTTCGAGCTGCTCGAACTGATCGGCGCCTTTGCCCGAGACGTCGGTCAGACCCTGGGTGATGGTGACCGGGTCGTTGACGTAGACGTTGTCTGGTGCGCTGACAGTAACCGAACCAGTAGCTTCACCGGCCTTGATGGTCACGGTGGTGCCATCGGTCAGGGTGAAGGTCAGGCCTTTGTGGTTGGTGACTGGCAGGGTTGGATCTGCGCTGACCAGGGTCACGGTGTAGGTGATCTTGCCGCCTTCGGTGACGGTGGTGTTATCCACAGTCAGCTCGGCAGTGACCGGGCTCTGGGTATCGGTGACGGCCACGGTCGCGGCCTTGCCGATCTGCAGGTTTTCCAGTCGTTCGCCGACCACCTCAGCCTTGCTGATGCTGACGGTGATCTTGCCCTCGTCCTTGAACACGTCCTCGCCCTGCGCTGGTGCAGCGTAGGATTTGGTGGTCTCGCCTGCCGCGAAGGTCAGGGTGGCACCGGTGCTCAGGGTCACGGTGAACGGCTTGTCCAACGCCTTGTTCAGGCTGATGGTGAAGGTCGGCTCGGTGGCCTCGTTCACGGATACCTGATCGGCCACGATGGTGACCTTGACCAGATCGCCTTCATTTTCGCCGCCTGGATTGCCTGGTGTGCCAGGTTCGTCTGTCACCACGGTGCTGACTTTGGTAGCGCCCAGTTCCAGCTGCTCGAACTGGTCGGCGCCTTTGCCCGCGACGTCGGTCAGACCTTGGGTGATGGTCACCGGATCGTTGACGTAGACGTTGTCCGGAGCAGTCACGGTGGTGCTGCCGACCGACTCACCGGCCTTGATGGTCACGGTGGTGCCATCGGTCAGGGTGAAGGTCAGGCCCTTGTGATTGGTGACTGGCAGGGTCGGGTCTGCGCTGACCAGGGTCACGGTATAGGTGATCTTGCCGCCTTCGGTGACCGTGG
>NZ_JABMCW010000006.1:0-47733 GCF_013179705.1 Pseudomonas sp. CM25
GGTAGCCGCCGTGCGCACATCACCCAAGCGCAGCGGGAAGTTGTTCAACCGTTCGTGCAGCGTGATGCTGCTGCCACTGCCACGCTTGTCGATGTCCACCAGCGCCGCCGGGCCCACCCCCGAGGTGATCTTCTGCGGCACGATCAGCCGCAGGCCATCCCCACGCTGCTCTTCGGTCAGCGGGTCGCGGGTCTCGGCCAGCTTCTGCTTGATGCAATCGGCATACTCGCGCGGGCTCTTGCCAGACATCACATCCAGTGTTTCATGCGACTGTTCCAGCTCTGCAACACTGACACAGCCACCCAGCGCTACCGACAACGCCGCCACCATCCACTTCATTTGCAGCACCTCCGCCATCAAGAATTCGGTTCGACCACGACCAGGCGATTTTGCTCCCCGTACTGGCAGATTTATCCACGCCCGGCGAACAGCGCGGCAGTGTATCGACACATCGTGGTATCTTTTGCCTTTGCAGATCCAAACCTTGCGGAGCATCACATGAAATTCGTACACCAGCGCGAGCACCTCAACGAAGACGACATCGTCGTCGTCGAGTGCTCCCAGCGCTGCAATATCCGCCTGATGAACGACGCCAACTTCCGCAGCTTCAAGAATGGCGGCCGTCACACCTACCACGGCGGCCATTTCGAGCAGTTCCCGGCAAAGATCACGGTGCCCAGCACCGGCTTCTGGAACATCACCATCGATACCGTGACCACCCGCCCGATCTCGGTCACCCGCAAGCCGACCCTGACCCACAAGATCAAGATCATCCGTCGTTCGTCGTCGAAACTCAGATAAGGCCACCATGACCCAGATCATCAAGTACGTCATCAAATACAAGCTCGACGGCGAGCGCCGCTGGGACTTCGCGCTGATGCCCGATGCCTCTCTCGAGCAAGCCCTCGATGCCCTGCGCAAGATCCACGGCGACGACGCCGACAAGATCAGCGACATCCAGGTCAGCAAGGCCCTGTAAAACTGCCGTAAGCCCCGCCGCACCGCCAGCCCCGCGCAAGGAGAATCGCATGAGCCATTGGCCCGACCGCCGTATCCTCGACCTGCTGGGCATCGAGTTGCCTGTGCTCCAGGCGCCCATGGCGGGTGCGACCGGCGCGCCGATGGCGATTGCCGTGGGCCTGGCTGGCGGGCTGGGCGCCCTGCCCTGCGCCATGCTTACGGGCGAACAGGTGCGCGCCGAGATCGCCGCCTTTCGCAGCGGCTGCCCGGGCCGCCCACTGAACCTGAACTTCTTCTGCCACCAGCCGCCAGCGCCCGATGCCGAGCACGACGCACGCTGGAAGCAGGCGCTTGAACCTTATTACCGTGAAGTGGGTGCCGATTTCGCGGCGCCCACGCCAGTGTCCAACCGCGCGCCGTTCGATGAGCAGAGCTGCCAACTGGTCGAGGCGTTGCGCCCGGAAGTGGTGAGCTTCCACTTCGGCTTGCCCCAGGCCGACCTGCTGCAACGGGTCAAGGCCAGCGGTGCCAAGGTACTGTCCAGCGCCACCACCGTGGAAGAGGCCGTCTGGCTGGAGCGCAATGGCTGTGACGCGATCATCGCCATGGGCTATGAGGCCGGCGGCCACCGCGGCATGTTCCTGAGCAGCGACATCACCAGCCAGATCGGCACCTTTGCCCTGGTGCCGCAGGTGGCCGACGCGGTGAGCGTGCCGGTGATTGCCGCTGGCGGCATTGGCGACCACCGCGGCCTGGTGGCAGCACTGGCCCTGGGCGCTGCGGCCGTGCAGATCGGCACGGCTTACCTGTTCTGCCCCGAGGCCAAGGTTTCGCCAGCGCATCGCCGGGCCCTGGACAGCGCCCCTGCCAGCGACACGGCGCTGACCAACCTGTTCACCGGTCGCCCGGCGCGGGGTATCAATAACCGCATCATGCGCGAACTGGGACCGATGAATGACCTGGCCCCGCGCTTTCCGCTGGCGGGCGGGGCATTGATGCCCCTGCGTGCGATCACCGAGCCGCAGGGCAACAGCGACTTCAGCAACCTGTGGTCGGGGCAGGCGCTGCGCCTGGGCAGGCATATGCCCGCTGGCGAATTGACCCGCGAAATTGCCTGCAAGGCGCTGGCAATGGTCGGGTGTCAGGCATCTTCTTAAGCAGGTTTGGCCCTTTCGCGGGCGAATCGATCAGCCCCTTCCCGGCAAATGGCCTACCGCTATATAGTTAAGGCCATAACGTTAACCCCAAGGAGCTGTATTCATGCGTGTCCGCCCGTCCTGCCTGGCCGTCACCGCCCTGGCCAGCCTGTTCGCCTTCAACACTGCCTGGGCCGATGAAGTCCAGGTTGCGGTCGCAGCAAACTTTACAGCGCCGATCCAGGCCATCGCCAAGGATTTCGAGAAGGACACCGGCCACAAGCTGGTCGCCGCCTATGGTGCTACCGGGCAGTTCTACGCACAGATCAAGAACGGTGCCCCGTTCGAAGTGTTCCTCGCCGCAGATGACAGCACCCCGGCCAAGCTTGAACAGGAAAAGGCAATCGTCCCGGGTTCGCGCTTCACCTACGCCATCGGCACCTTGGCCTTGTGGTCGGCCAAGGACGGTTATGTAGACGCCAAAGGCGACGTGCTGAAAATGAACGCGTACAAGCACCTGTCCATCGCCAACCCGAAAGCTGCGCCTTATGGCCTGGCTGCCACCCAGGTTCTGGACAAGCTCAAGCTGACTGACGCCACCAAGGGCAAGATCGTCGAAGGCCAGAACATCACCCAGGCCTTCCAGTTCGTTTCCACCGGCAACGCCGAGCTGGGCTTCGTGGCGCTGTCGCAAATCTACAACGACGGCAAGGTCACCAACGGCTCGGCCTGGATCGTCCCTTCCGAACTGCACGACCCGATCCGCCAGGACGCCGTCATTCTCGACAAAGGCAAGGACAATCCGGCCGCCAAGGCCCTGGTCGATTACCTGAAAGGCCCGAAAGCCGCTGCAGTGATCAAGTCCTACGGCTATGAAATCTGATGCCACTGGACGCCAGTGACCTGGGTGCCATCTGGCTGACCATCAAGCTGGCCAGCCTGACCACCCTGATCCTGCTGATTATCGGCACACCCATCGCCTGGTGGCTGGCGCGCACGCGCTCCTGGCTGCGCGGGCCGGTGGGCGCCGTGGTGGCGCTGCCGCTGGTGCTGCCGCCAACGGTGATCGGCTTCTACCTGCTGATCGCCCTCGGCCCGCACGGCTGGCTGGGCCAGGCGACCCAGGCACTGGGCCTGGGCACCGTGGTATTCAGCTTCACCGGCCTGGTGATCGGTTCTACGGTGTATTCCCTGCCGTTCGTGGTCCAGCCGCTGCAGAACGCCTTCGGCGCCATCGGCCAGCGCCCGCTGGAAGTGGCGGCGACACTGCGTGCCAGCCCTTGGGACACGTTCGTCCATGTGGTGCTGCCCCTGGCGCGGCCCGGCTTCATCACCGCCAGCATCCTCGGCTTCGCCCACACGGTGGGCGAATTCGGTGTGGTGCTGATGATCGGTGGCAACATCCCTGACAAGACCCGCGTGGTTTCGGTACAGATCTTCGATCACGTCGAGGCCATGGAGTATTCGCAAGCCCACTGGCTGGCCGGTGCCATGCTGGTGTTCTCTTTCCTGGTGCTGCTCCTGCTGTACGCCGGACGCCGCGGCAAGGCTGGCTGGAGCTGAAATGACCGCATCGATTGTGGCGCGCCTGAAACTGGCGCGCGACGAATTTACCCTGGATGTCGACCTGCTACTGCCAGGGCGCGGCATCAGCGCGCTGTTCGGCCACTCGGGCTCGGGCAAGACCAGCTGCCTGCGCTGCCTGGCCGGGCTGGAGCGGGCTGCCAGCGCCTATATCGAGGTCAACGGTGAAGTCTGGGAAGACAGCGACCGCGGCTACTTCCAGGCACCGCACCTGCGCCCGGTGGGCTACGTGTTCCAGGAGGCCAGCCTGTTCCCGCACCTGTCGGTACGTGGCAACCTGGAGTTCGGCTGGCGCCGGGTGGCCCCGGCTGAACGCAAGGTCAGCCTCGACCAGGCCAGCCAGCTGCTGGGGATCGGCCACCTGCTGCAACGCCGCCCCGCCACCTTGTCCGGGGGCGAGGCGCAGCGGGTAGGCATTGCCCGCGCCCTGCTCAGCAGCCCGCGCCTGTTGTTGATGGACGAGCCTCTGGCTGCCCTCGATGGGCCGCGAAAGCGCGAGATCCTGCCCTACCTGGAGCGCCTGCACGACGAACTGGACATCCCGCTGGTGTACGTCAGCCACGCCCAGGATGAAGTGGCGCGGCTGGCCGACCACCTGGTGCTGCTGGAGCAAGGCCAGGCGGTGGCCAGCGGCCCGATTGGCGAAACCTTGGCCCGCCTCGACCTGTCGCTGGCCCAGGGCGAGGATGCCGGCGTGGTGTTCGAGGGCATGGTGGTGGGCCACGACCCGTACTACGACCTGCTCGACCTGCGCCTGCCCGGTAGCACTGGGCCGTTGCTGCGCATCGCTCACCCGGCGCATGTGATGGGCAGCACCTTGCGCGTCAAGGTACAGGCCCGTGACGTCAGCCTGGCGCTGGCAGCCGACAGCACCTCGAGCATTCTCAACCGCTTGGCGGTGCGCGTGCGCGAAAGCCGACCGGCCGAGAACCCCGCGCATGTGCTGGTCAGCCTGGATGCCGGCGGCAGCCCCCTGCTGGCCCGCATCACGCGCTTCTCGGCTGACCAGCTGGGCTTGCACCCGGGGCAGATGCTGTTTGCCCAGATCAAGTCGGTCGCGCTGTTGGGCTGAGCAACCCCGAAGCGGCTGTTGTCCATTGATCAGTAACTTGATCGAGGCTTGCCGCACATGCTCGACTGCCCTCTGCCGCGTACCCTGCATTACGTTGACGACAGCCAGCCGGGCCTGACCCGCAAGCGCTGGCGCGACCGCTTCATCTATCTGGATGCCGATGGCCAGCGGGTGCGCGACAGCGAAACCCTGGCGCGCATCGCCGCGCTGGTGATCCCACCGGCCTATACCGATGTGTGGATCTGCGCCGACCCCATGGGCCACCTGCAGGCAACCGGTATCGATGCCCGTGGCCGCAAGCAGTACCGCTACCACGTGCAGTGGCGCGAGCTGCGCGACCAGCACAAGTACGGGCGCATGCTGGCCTTTGCCCAGACCCTGCCCAAGCTGCGGGCGCAACTGGAAAACCATCTCGCCCGGCCAGGCCTGGACCGCGAAAAGGTCATGGCGCTGGTGGTGAGCCTGCTGGACCATACCCTGATCCGCATTGGCAACCAGCGCTACCTGCGCGACAACCAGTCCTACGGGCTGACTACGCTGCGTAACCGCCATGTGCAGATCAAGGGCAGCACTATCCGTTTCCAGTTCCGCGGCAAACGCGGCGTCGAGCACAACGTCACCCTCAATGACCGGCGCCTGGCCAGCCTGCTCAAGCGCTGCATGGAGTTGCCCGGCCAGGCGCTGTTCCAGTACCTGGATGAAGACGGCCAGCGTCACAGTGTCGGCTCCAGCGAGGTCAACCAGTTTCTGCAACAGCTTACCGGCGCCGACTTCACCGCCAAGGACTACCGCACCTGGGCCGGCAGCAGCCTGGCCCTGGACCTGCTACGGCCGCTGGCCTGGGAACCCGAAACCGAGGCCAAGCGCCAAGTGGCCGGCATTGTCCGCCAAGTGGCCGCGCGCCTGGGCAATACACCCGCGGTGTGCCGGCGCTGTTACATTCACCCTGCTGTACTCGAGCACTATGCACTGGGGCGTCTGGCCAACCTGCCGAAAAACCGGGTACGCAAGGGGCTGGACCCCGAAGAAGTCGCATTGCTGCTGTTTTTACAGGCACTTGAGGAACAGGAGGCCCATTGAGCCTGTCTATTCAGCCCATGATGCGAAGAAATTTCCCATTGGTCGCCAAGCGCCCTATCCTTGACACCGAGCACCTTGGCCGACAAACCGCTGACGGTTTGCCCAGCCACCTGCAACTGAAGACACGCAACAGAATTTGTCTGTCGGGGAATTACTATCCGCCGAAAGCGTCTTTAATGAGAAGGAAGAGGGACACGCTCCCGCCGCCGAGGCAACTGGCCCGACGGTTTTTTACATCACCAAGGAGAACTACATGCTGATACTCACCCGTAAGGTTGGCGAAAGCATCGTCATCAACGATGACATCAAAGTCACCATTCTGGGCGTCAAAGGGATGCAGGTGAGGATCGGTATCGATGCACCGAAAGATGTCCAGGTTCATCGCGAAGAGATCTTCAAACGCATCCAGGCCGGCAGCCCGGCCCCGGAAAAGCACGACGACTCGCACTGAGCGACTTGCCTCAAGCCGCACGGATGCGCTTGATCGCCCCGCGCCTCAGGTGCCCAGCAGTTCGCGCACCTTGGCGATCATACAATCCATGTCGAACGGTTTGTCGAACACGGCGGCGAACAGTTCCGGGCATCCCTGGTTGGCCTGCGCGCCACTCATGAGGATGACCGGCAACTCGCTCAAGGACGGGTCTTCACGCATTGAGCGCACCAATTCCTCGCCATTGAGCAGCGGCATCATGTAGTCGGTGATAACCAGCTGCACGCGCTTCTCCTTCAGCGCCTCCAGGGCCTTGCAGCCGTTGCTCGCCTTTTCCACCGCGTAGCCTTCGTCTTCCAGGGCGAAGCCGAGGATATCGGCGATCAGGTACTCGTCATCGACGATCAGGATGGTGTTCATCTGCTCATCCTGTTAGCCGCTCCCTTGCGGTACGGGCGTTCCCGAAAGCACACCACTGGCACCTTCGAACGCCTTGCGCAAGTTAATGCCCTGCGGCCCGATCAGCAGCTCGTGCAAGGCGGGGTCATGGTGGCTGTCACGCACCTTGAGAATCGACAGCATGCGCCGCAGCTGCGAATCCAGTTCGACGAAGCGCATCAGCACCAGGTTGTCGACAATGCTCGACAGGTCTGGCGCGGGCGCGCTGATTTCCGAACCGAAGATGTCGCGCATTTCCCAGGTCAGCATCACGCTTACATCGCGCGCGCGCAGCTCGCCAGCCAAGGCACGGAAAAACGCATTGAGCCGTGTCGGGTCGATGGCAAGGCGGCTGAATGCGCCAAGGCTGTCGATCAGCACGCGCTTGCTACCGTGCGCCTCCACCTGCTTTAGCAGGCGTGCGCCAACCTGGTCCAGCAAGCCCTCTGTGGTCGGCTGCCAGAACAACTGAAGGCTGCCGCCCTGCTCCATTGCGGTAAAGTCATAGCCCAACGATGCGGCTTTGTTGCGCAGCCGTTCGGGCGTTTCGTAAAAGCCGAAATGCAGCCCAGGGGCCTGCACAGTGCTGGCGCCGAGAAACGCCAGGCCCAACGATGTCTTGCCAATGCCCGAAGGCCCGATCAGCAGGCTGACCGAACCGGTAGCCAGGCCACCGTCAAGCATTTCATCCAGGTCGGCCACACCGCTGGTGACACGCCCAAGGTTTGCGTTGCCCATCTGGCTAGGGTGGCTGAACAGCGACTCCAGCCGCGGAAACACGTGCATGCCCGCTTCATCGATAAGGCACTCGTGGCGCCCTGACAACGCCGCACTGCCGCGCGTCTTGCGCAACTGGACATGGCGCACGGCGCGGCTGCCCACCAGCTGTTCACCCAGTTCGATCACCCCGTCGACCATGGTGTGCTCCGGGCTGCCCTCGTCCAGCCGGGCACTGGTCAGCAACAGCAAGGTGCAGCCGGCAAAGGCCGCATGGCCCTGCAGTTCGGAGACGAACTTCTTGGTGTCCAGCGCGGTTTCCGCGCGCACGCGGGCATTGAGCACCCCGTCGACGATCAGCAGGCTGGCCTGCTGCCGGGCGATTTCCTGGCGCAGCAAGCGCACCACCGCATCCAGCCCTTCCTGTTCGAGGGTATCGAAGGCGCTGACGAACTGGATCTGGTCGCCCACCAGTGCCGGGTCGAAGAAGTCCAGGGTGGCCAGGTACTGGAACAGCCGCTCATGCGATTCGCTGAGCAGCGTGGCTACCAGTACCCGGCCGCCGGAGCGCACATGACCACACGCCAGCTGATTGGCCAGGATGGTCTTGCCGGCACCCGGCGGGCCTTGAATGATGTAGGACGAACCGGCAACCAGGCCACCCTTGAGCAACGCATCAAGGCCTTGTATGCCCGTCACCAGCCGCTTGAGTGCCTGTGCCATGCTGTCTACCTGTGGAGTTGGCTGTCTGTCGGAGGCTGGTACACTGGCAAGTAAAGCTGCATGCAAGTTCCATGGCCGGGGTCGCTGTCGACGCAAATCGCACCACCGCTCTGCCTGGCAAAGCCATACACCTGGCTAAGGCCCAGGCCGGTGCCTTTGCCAAAAGGCTTGGTGGTGAAAAACGGCTCGAAAATACGTGGCAATACCTCTGGCGCAATACCCTCGCCGCTGTCCTGCACTTCGAAACGCACGAAGCTGCCGCGCAACCCTTCCACCTCGCCAACCAGTTCGACCACATCCACCATCAGGCTGATCCGGCCCTGCCCGGTGATGGCATCGCGGGCATTGAACAGCAGGTTGAGCAGCACCATCTGCAACTGCCCGGCATCCACCTCGATCAACGGTAGGTCCGGTTGCAGCACGACGTGCAGGTCAACCGCATCAGGCAATGCATGCTCCAGCAGGCCACGGGTCGCGGTTACCAGATCAGCCGGTGCGACGCACGTCACATCGAGCTTGCGATGGCGGGCAAAGCTGAGCAATTGCTGGGTCAGTTCAGTGCCCCGCTGCCCGGCATCGAGGATGTGCTGCAGCATGCGCTGGGCCCGCAACGGATCTTGGGTAGCCAGCGCCAGGCGCGCCGAGCTGATGATGATGGTCAGCATGTTGTTGAAGTCATGCGCCAGGCCACCGGTCAACTGGCCGAGTGCTTCAAGCTTCTGCGCCTGGAACAACTGGGCGCGCACGGCATCCAGCTGCATGGCCGACTCACGGCGGTCGGTAATGTCGCGGGTAACCTTGGCCAGGCCAACGATCTGGCCGAGATCATCGCGGATCACATCCAGCGCCGCCAAGGCCCAGAACTGCGTGCCGTCCTTGCGTACCCGCCAGCCTTCATCCTGTGCCACACCCTGTTCCAGCGCTTGGCGCAGCAAGCGTTCGGGTCGGCCATCGGCACAATCCTGAGGGGTGAAAAACAGCGAAAAATGCTGGCCGATCACTTCGTCGGCGCGGTAACCCTTGATCCGTTGCGCGCCCGCATTCCACGACACCACATGGCCGGAAGGGTCGAGCATGTAGATGGCGTAGTCGACCACCGACTGAACCAGCTGTTCATAGCGGTGGGCGGGCATGACAGGGTGGTCGAGACAGTCAGCTGAAACCATGAATACTCCACTGGCACAGCAGCAGGAACTAAATGAGGGTAACCCAGGCGCCCGCCGATGGGCACCCAGACAACTACCGCCAGTCAGCACTCTTCGACAAGCACTGGGCCAGGTAAAACCGCAACAGTGGCGCAATGACAGCAAGGTGTCAATTGAGCATTTGATCGACCGTTCATTCTGTTGATGATAGGTGCTGTGGTTGACTCAACTATAACGATGGGTTATAAAGCGCGCTTGATTGCGAAGCCCTTCTACTTAGAAGCGAGCTGGTCGTTGCGACCCCTTCAAGCGTGCGAGTGTGGTGGAATTGGTATACACAGCAGACTTAAAATCTGTCGGCGTGAGCCTTGCGGGTTCGAGTCCCGCCACTCGCACCAAACTTCTGTGAAAAGGCGCCCCTGCGGCGCCTTTTTGCTGCCTGCCAGCAATGTTTTGCGCAGCTGCTAAAGTGGAGCTTGTCCCCGTCCACTGGAACGCCACCATGCGCTACTCCCTGCTCGATGGCCAACGCGACATCATTATCCTGATTGCCCGCGTGCTGCTGATGATCCTGTTCGTCCTGTCTGGCTGGGCAAAGCTGACTGGCTTTGACGGCACGGTTGGCTACATGACCTCGCTGGGCGCCCCTGCCCCGATGCTGGCAGCTGGCATTGCCGTGCTGATGGAGTTCGTTGTCGGCATCCTGCTGGTCCTCGGCTTCTATACGCGGCCGCTGGCCTTGCTGTTTGCCCTGTTCGTGCTGGGCACGGCGCTGCTCGGGCACCCGTTCTGGAACATGGTCGACCCCGAGCGCAGCGCCAACATGACCCAGTTCCTGAAGAACCTCGCCATCATGGGCGGCTTGCTGTTGCTGGCCGTAAGCGGCCCAGGGCGCTTCTCGGTGGACGGGCGCTGATTCAATCGTCTACGCAGTCGTCAAACCAGGCTGGGTGATCGCGCTCCTCATCATCGAGGTCATCCAGCGTTTCCTCGTCCTCCTCCACCTCATCCTCGGCGCCTTGGGCATCCGCCTCGGGCTCCATGTCTTCGTAGAGAAATTCGTGATCAAGCAGGTGATCGTGTTCGGGTTCGTGCAGGTCGTCTTCGTCGTGCATGCTGGCTCCTGGGCAAGTGGCAGGCCTGTATAGGCTGATCGCCTTTGCAGGTCAATGCGTTGCCGCTTAATGCTGGGTTAACCGGCCAGGTCCAGTCTGCAGGCTCTCCCTTCAAAACGTCATTTGCCCGCCTTTCATGGCGGGCTTTTTTATGCATTTACCCAAGTGAGACATGACACGCTGCCGACCTGATCTTCACAAAATGATGACATCCAGGTGGGCACACTGGTCTCGCTCCGTATGTTCTTGCAGCCCGCCGCATTCTTGCCGCGGGCTTTTCTTTTTTGAAGCTTTTCAGGTATTCGCCATACCGACCCATGACCTGAAGCAGTTTTCCCCGACCAGGCAAGGGCTATGCTAACCCAGCCATAACCCAAGCTCACTCGGATAGACACGGAGGCTCTTATGAAAGCTGCTGTTGTTGCACCAGGCCGTCGCGTGCAGGTGGTGGAAAAAACCCTGCGCCCCCTCGAACACGGCGAAGCGCTGCTGAAGATGCAGTGCTGCGGGGTGTGCCACACGGACCTGCACGTGAAAAATGGCGATTTCGGTGACAAGACCGGCGTCGTGCTGGGCCATGAAGGCATTGGCGTGGTTCAGCAGGTAGGCCCCGGCGTCACCTCGCTCAAACCCGGTGACCGCGCCAGCGTTGCGTGGTTCTACCAGGGCTGCGGGCACTGCGAATACTGCACCAGCGGCAATGAAACCTTGTGCCGCGAAGTGAAGAACTCCGGCTACACCGTGGACGGTGGCATGGCCGAGGCCTGCATCGTCAAGGCCGACTACTCGGTAAAAGTGCCCGACGGGCTCGACTCCGCCGCCGCCAGCAGCGTTACCTGCGCCGGCGTGACCACCTACAAGGCGGTGAAAATTTCCAACATCCGCCCCGGCCAGTGGATCGCCATCTACGGCCTCGGCGGCCTGGGCAACCTGGCCCTGCAATACGCCAAGAACGTGTTCAACGCCAAAGTGATTGCCATCGACGTCAACGATGAGCAATTGCGCTTCGCCAGCGAAATGGGCGCCGACCTGGTCGTCAACCCACGCAGCGAAGACGCGGCCAAGGTCATCCAGGCCAAGACCGGCGGCGCCCATGCCGCTGTGGTTACTGCCGTAGCCAAGGCGGCCTTCGACTCCGCCGTCGACGCCCTGCGCGCCGGTGGCCGCCTGGTTGCCGTCGGGCTGCCATCAGAAGCCATGAACCTGAACATCCCGCGCCTGGTGCTGGATGGCATCGAAGTGATCGGTTCGCTGGTGGGCACACGGCAGGACCTGCAGGAAGCCTTCCAGTTTGCCGCTGAAGGCAAGGTGGTGCCCAAGGTGACCCTGCGGCCGATCGAGGACATCAACCAGATCTTTGAGGAGATGCTCGAGGGCAAGATCAAGGGGCGAATGGTGATCCAGTTCGAAGGCTGATAGCCTGAAGGTCGATGTCACAACCCGTAATGAGCCCGCAGACGTCCTCTACGGGCTTTTTTACTTTGCTGGGCGTCAAGGAACAGACCATGAGCTTCGACTGGCACGCCGGCCCGATCACCCGCACCACCCCGCTGGACAAGCATTACCGCAACACCCAGAAAGTTCGTCAGTTTCTGCTGAGCGAATGCGGCGAGGCATTCAGGTTCGACCGCACATTCATGGCCTGGATCAAGAGCGGGACGCCATCCACCATGGGTGAAGTGGCAGATGAATGGCTACGTATGCACCGGTGACCGTCAGCCTCAGATGCGTGTAGGCACGTGTGCGCCGCTTTGCAATCTTCAGCCATGGCCGCTTCTTTCAGGATTTTATCCAACGATTCAACCATGCTTGAATAGTCCATTTCATGACTCCGTCGTCGGTGGAACCCACTTGAAGATCCCAACGATAGCTTCCGAATATTTCAGAATCCTGCGACCAGCAAGTCGCTGTCTGTTCTGATGACCGGGAAAACGGCCAGGAGGTTCAAGATTTGACCGTCCACAGCTGATCGATCCGCGTTGTAAAGGACTGGCTCATCAGCTCCCGCCGCATGCCCCAGTCCGGTACCGCCGGAACACTGGCAGCCCGCATCGTCCCCCTGCCCCAGCGCTCGTTGATGTTGTCCATCACTTGCATCAGCCGGCCGCACGCCACTGACTGCTTGAGCGCAAACAGGTCCTCTGAAAACTCCCCCGGCTGGCGAAGATCCATCAGCAGCACTTCGGCTTTGCTGTATCGAAACCCAGGCCGAAAAATACGCGCTACCGCATCGGTGGCCAACCGCGTCAGCAACAACGTGTCACACGTTGGATACGGCAGCTCGACCAGCGCACCCTGGGCATGGTGGGCCTCGTCCGGGTTGAACATGCCGGTGCGGATACTTACCCGCATGCGCTTGCACACCGAGCCCTGGGCGCGCAGTTTTTCCGCCGCACGACCGACGTAAGTGGCCACTGCCTGCGTGATCGGCGTCAGTTCGGTGAGCCGCTTGCCGAACATCCGGCTGCAGCAGATTTCCTGTTTCGGCGGCTCGGCTTCATCCAGTTCCAGGCAGGGTGTACCGGCCAGCTCCCGGGCCGTTTTCTCCACCACCACGCTGAACCTGTCACGCAGCGTGCGGGCGTCGGCCCTGGCCAGGTCCATGGCCGTGCGTATGCCCATTGCCTCGAGGTGCGCAGTCATCTTCCGGCCAATTCCCCAGACTTCCTTCACCTCGGTATTGCGCAGCACCCAGTCCCGTTTGAACGGGTCGCAAATATCTACCACGCCACCGGTGTGAGCCTGCAGTCGTTTCGCCATGTGGTTTGCCAGCTTGGCAAGCGTCTTGGTGCTGGCGATACCCACACCCACCGGAATGCCCGTGCACTTGAACACCCGGGCGCGCACGTTGTGGCCAAACTGGGTAAGGTTTTGCGCAATGCCGCTGAGGTCGGCGAAACACTCGTCGATGCTGTAGATCTCGACCGCCGGCACCATCGACTCGATCAATGTCGTGACGCGCTCGCTCATGTCGCCGTAGAGCGCGTAATTGCTGCTGAAGGCCAGGACGCCGTGACGGCGCAGCCTGTCCCTGGCCTGGAAGTACGGTTCACCCATTTTCACGAACGGTTTCGCGTCATACGACCTGGCGATCACGCAACCGTCGTTGTTGCTCAGCACCACGATCGGGGTCTTGGCCAGGTCCGGCCGGAACACCCGCTCGCAACTTGCATAAAACGAATTGCAATCAATCAACGCAAACACCGGGTCACTGCGCATGGTCACGCACGCTATAACGCACCACGCCCCAAACGAGCAGATCGTCGCCTTCCATGATGTAGCGCGGCGGATACGCCGGGTTTTCCGACTTGAGTATCACCACCCCGTCACGCCGATGCAGGCGCTTGCACACCGGCTCGGTATTGACCGCGGCGATCACGATATCGCCATGCTCCGCCTCGCGCCCACGGTCGACGATGACGATATCGCCAGAGTAGATACCGGCCCCCTGCATGCTGTCGCCTTCTACCTTTACCAGATACACATGCGGCGCGCGGAGGTCGAACAATTCATCGAGCGATATATGGCCTTCCAGATGGTCCGCCGCAGGTGACGGAAACCCGGCCGGAATCTGGAACGCGTAAAGCGGGATGGGTTGGGTACCGCCGGCGGGCGTACCCAGAAAAGTAATGGTCATGATGGACGGCTCGACGCAAACTGTATGCATATACAGTAAATCCGGCATCGGTCGTCCGGTCAATCCTGAGCGACGAAATTTCTGACAGGCGAGAGGTGGGAAATGTGTGGACGGTACTCGATCTACGAGTCGATGGATCATTACCTGCGCCAGCTGTCGCTGGACCTGGTGGTGATCAACGGGTACGACCATGAACCGATCAACCGCTACAACGTGGCGCCGTCGACCCGCGTAGAGGTAGTCCGCCAGCTTGACGACGGGCTGAGCGTGGACCGGGTGAAATGGGGCTGGTCGCCTTTCTGGGCGAAGGGAAAACGACCAGACCCGATCAACGCGCGGGCCGAAACAGTGATGACCGGCAAATTTTTCAAAGACCTGTGGCCAGGCGGCAGAGCCCTGGCGCCAGCAAATGGCTGGTTCGAGTGGATCCCGGACCAGCACGACCCGAAGCACAAGCAACCCTGGTACATCACCGGCGTCGATGGCGCCCCGCTGTACTTCGCCGCGCTGGCGGAAGTTCACCCAGGTATGGAGCCAGACCCGTGTGACGGCTTTGTGATCGTTACCGCTGCAGCAGACCAGGGCCTGGTGGACATCCATGACCGCAAGCCCCTGGTGCTGACACCTGACACGGCCAGGGAATGGCTCGACCCGACCACGTCAGCCGAGCGCGCAGCTGAAATTGTGCGGGAGGGATGTCGGCCGGCAGCATCGTTTCACTGGTACCCGGTGGGCAAAGCCGTAGGCAATGTGCGCAACCAGGGCGCCGAGCTGATCATGCCGCTCGGCGGAACGAACCAACAGGCGCAATTTGAGTTCTAAACTGTGTAAAAGCGTGAATCCTGCCCGGTAATCGGGCCGGCCCGTGCGGTACCGGTTGGAACGGAGAAGACAGCATGACAGAAGAAGAAGCCAAAGATGTTGTTGAGCGCATCCAGTACGAACTGAGCCATCCCCATGGCCGCGTCGCCACGCGGATCGAAATTCACGATGTGGGGTTATGGACGCGACTTGAGGGGGCATGTGGTACCAACTACAACGCCGTGGGTGGCGGCACACTCTTTGAGAAACCGGTTGTGCTGGGGCCCAAGTGTGATGCTTCGTACACCATCCTGTACCAGGTCTGAGCGATAACAACGTTTCGGGGTTTTCGCCTCAGGGGAAACTTCTGGCCCACATGAAGCCCGCAGATTTCGTCTGCGGGCTTTCTTCCGACCTATAGTCGTTTGAGAAAAATAGCCGCAATGAGCATTCGCAGCCTGGCAAAGAACCTGCCTGCAGACCCCGGTAACGAAGGCTGGGTGCTGGGATGGGGCGTGCTGCGGGATAGACATCCATGGCACTTTGTCGACGTCTATGCCGACCGGCAAACAGCCGTGGCGGAAGCGCAGCGCCGCGGTGACGAGTACGTGGTGGAGTATGGCTCGCACCGCCTTGGCTCGAGTGAGTTCGTCTGCGGTATCAACCCGCCTGAGGGTTAACGGGCCGGCGTTTCCAAAGGCCTACCTGATCTCAGTTCCGTTCAGCTTTCTGGTCGTCCTCCAGAGATGTCCGTCAGGGCTTGAAACCTTGATTTGGGCAGCTGACGGTAAGTGGTTTTGGGATTTCGGTATTTTCCCTCGCCCAAAGAAAAACCCCGCAGACGTTAATCTGCGGGGCTTTCGAATGGTGGAGGCCGAGGTCGGAATCGAACCGGCGTAGACGGATTTGCAATCCGATTCAAGAACTCCCGTTTCATGCGGCCTTGGCGAGAAAATCAGTTCCAAAACAAAACGGAGGTTGCCGGCCCGTAAGCCGCATTCTACAAGGGTCGCCGTTTTAGTTTTGGAACAGATTTCCCCAGTGGAGCCAAGGCTTGGGCTGGTACTCGCGCAACATAAGCGTTTAGCTCAAATACAGCTGTCACCGAATGACCGCTATCGACACAGATCGGCCACTCGCTACCCCTGCGAAATGGTAGTTGAGCGCTAACCCAGATGCGGGATTCGCAAGGATGCAGGCTGTGTGCCATTATCTTCATGGTCAAAGGCATGGATTGGCTATAAATGAGCGAAGCGAAGTCAAAGTCAAAAAAGGCAAAAAGCAATAAAAAATCAGCGCCTAAAACAGCTGTTATTCACACGATCGTGAGACTGGAGCTGAAAAAACCGCTGCCACGGAGTGCAGAGTTTTTTATTCGCAGCCTTCGATACACCGCATACCGTGACTGGCAAAAAATAAAATGGCACAAAATAAATGAAATATATGCAAATATTTTGCTGTCGGAGCAGGCTGGATACCAACAGCACAAGGAGATCGCGTCTTTTCTCTACCATTTGAATTGTATCGACGCCGTGACGCAGGACACATTGGGTAAAAGAACTAGCACCGACGCGACACGTATTTATGATTCCTCAGAGCAAATGAAACTCGTGTTAGAGCTATACCCGGACGTTGCGTCTCCCCTACTGAAAAAACAGACAGGCAAAGCCAACGATAGAAGGCCTGCAAGTTTTGCGAATAAATCAGAAAGCAGTTTTAAACCGACTAAAATTCGCCGCGATGATGTCACGATTGACGAGCACACGAAGCCTGTAGCAAAAAAGGATAGCGGTATATTGTATACCGCTGGGTGGGCTGCAACGGGGGCTTTTGACGATGCCGATAAACCGGAGAGGAAATGACCACGGGTATCGAAAAATCATAGACACCCTGACCGTTGATGCCCCTGCATCCACTACCGCCATCTGCCAATCGCCGCAGGCCTAGTTCTTGGCAGCGGTTTTCAAGACCGTCGTACAAGTCACCGAATCATGGGGCGCCAGCACCAAAATCGATTCCAAAACAGACACGAAACGGCATGCCTACAAGCCGCATACTGCAAGGGTCGCCGGTTCAGTTTTGGAATCGATGTTTACCTTAATGGGACGTAAACGAGCCGTGTTTCGCTGCCTCTCCTAAGCTGCTGCCAAGCGGACAATTCACAAGGAAAACACCATGAAAATTGCCAGCTACAAGTATAGATTTGGAGAATGGCTGTTCACGCCGCCTGGGGCAATAATTTGTGGCGTCATCGGGATCTCAGCAGTCGATGCAGTTAGGCGGGCCTGGGGCTCAAGAGAGTTCCTGGCTGACTTTATTCTCTGGTGGATAGCAGGAATTGTCTACCTTCCATTCATCTGCGCTCCGTTCGCGGGCGGAATCTACATTGGGGTGAGGATAGCCAAGCGAACTGGAATGAAATGGGTGGGCTGGCTCTCGGGGATTGCCATCACGGTTATTCTGATAGGTGCGATTTCAGCTGCAGCTCAAGCTATTCCAGGAATAGGTTGGCGATTGGATGTCTTCCTCTCCTCTGGAGAATCATGACCAAGCAGCCGGGTACTCGGCGAAACACCGCCCTTCGATGTCGAACCTTCCAGTAATGCACCAGTAGCGTGAGATTCGAGCCTCAGGCCGCGCCACAAGCGGCCTGTGCATCGCCCCGGTCTAATACAGTTCGCCCAGTTTCAGCGATTTTTGCCCAGAAAAGTCGAGAAGCTTTCGAGCAGTTTTAGACAGCTTCAGCCCCCCCACCCAGGTGCTCTGCCAACCACGATCCGTCCGCCATAGTCACTTCCCCCTCCTCCCACAGTCCACTATCGACCCATAGCTGCCCTTCACCAAGTGTAGCAATCGGCCAATAGCTGCCGGTTAGGACGGGCAGTTACCGGCCAATGGTTCGTCGGGCTAGCCTATTCGAAGCTCCCAGTTCGCTCGCGCTCCTCTTCGTCCTCTCGAAGCTCTTCCGCTGCGATTCTTCGTTCGAGGCTCGCTCTAGCTGTCGCCAATACTGGCTTCAGCTGTTCTTCGTTACCGAGACTCAGAGCATCGAGAAGCGGAACCCGTTTCTTCAAGATTTCGGCCAAAGACCCGGACCAGCCTGAAGGCGTGAATCGCTTCAAATAGGCTTCAATCACAGACTTCTTATCAGGAGCATTAGCGAGCACAGCCAGCGCGGCATCCGAAATAACCAACTCAGAATCGTCCACAGAGTCGATATTGGTATGCTCTTCACTTGCTTGACTTCGGGTGTCGAATAGCTTGCAGCTCCGCGCCGCGAACACGTAACGATCAGAGGGCGAGGCATTACACCAATCGATCAACATGTCCACTGGGACTACGCTGAGTGCTGTCTCTTTCCGATCACTGAAAGCGCGCCCAATCACCGGCGACACCTGACGGTAATAAGCTTCTTCACCGGGAATATAAATCGCGTCGAGCGCTCGTCGCGGCATGTGCCTGAGGAACGGCGAGATAGCGTTTTTGATGACGTCCCTATTGAGGTAACTACATTCCTTCGTGCGCGCAAAGGTAACTAGACCGTTCAATACCTCCAGCGCTGCTTCGGAAGAAGCTAATCGCTTCAATGAAAACTCCAGTATGCTCTCAAGGCGGTAACCGCTATTGGCACGATCTCCAAGAACCTTTCCCCACTCGGCTGAGCCCAGAAGATTGAGGCAGGTTGCCGCCAGTGACTCCTTATACGCATCATCGTGATCTGATGCGCAGTGGACGACCATGGAGAGGACGTCGAGAAACACGACACCACCATTTGGCAGCAGTGCTATCGCAGAAAGCAGCTCGCCAATCTCCGCAACAGAGAATGAGTCAGTTTGTCTGCCCATCCCGAGATAGGAATATTGCCAGGCAGGAGTATTTCCACCCTTGATTGATTGGTGGATTCGAGCGTAAGCCGCTTGGTTCATCGGTATGGTGCAATGCAGGTCCATGATCCATTTGACCCAAACTGCATCACTCACCGCGTTGTCGAGAAACTCCTCGGCAGAAGCGGGAGATGCGTGATGCCAGCCGTTAAGCAAGCCGCGGAGGAACAAGACACCGACGGTTCCGGGCATGGCAGTGGCGATATGTTCTTTTGCCGCATCCAAAATCCAGCTTGGGTCCGCAATCTGTTTTCCAACCCCAACCCCAAAATGAAATGCACTGGCTCCTGACTTGGTTGAGATCAATTGCGGGAGTAACTCGAAGAGAAGGCCCTCAATGGTGGCAGCAGCCTCCCCAAGCTGCTCCGCGGCCTGGCTTGATCTGCGGATGCGCTCCCCAGTCGTTTCAGCGCCCTGATCTGTATCATCGTCATCAAGATCTAGGTCGAATTGATTCGATTCTAGAAGTCGAGCTCGAATCATGTCGGGTATAGCCTTCGGCTTGAGAAGTTTCTCCAGTTCGCGCAGCTCGTTTTGAACCGACTCATCGAGTTGACCCGAGTCAAAGCGGAGAATGTTTTTGATCCCAAACCAACCCTGAGGCCAGCTCACGACTGAAGCCAGTTCTTCTACTGCTGCACACACTTCTGGCCTCAGATTCGTGTCAACCCAAAGTCCTCTTAAGCGGCGTCCCAAAATAGATCTGCAACTTTCAGAAAGCTCGGACGTCTGCTTACCAATGTCTAGTGCCATGCGAATGAATGGCATGTACCACGCATTAACATCTGAGCTGGATGCAGGAGCCCATCCCTCGCTGCGCTTTCGGGCTCCAAAATCGAATCTGCTCACGGAGGTAAAATATCCTGACTCAAGCGCCGCTTCGAGCGCTAAAAGCCCCAACTGCTCTCGTTTGGAGTCCCTCGATTCAAGTAGTTCTCTGACGAATTTTGCTCTTTGAGTGGGTGGGGCATTCGTTCCGGATAGCACGCAGAAAAACAGAGACGTCAGAATTCCTACAGTGGATTCGTGCCCCCCATTTTCTTGGGGCTCCGCCAAGGCGAATCGGACAAGAATATCGGCGGCGATATCGAAGTCTTCGTCTTCGAACGCGATGGCTTTCAACGTGTGCGCACATTGAGCACGTTGCCTGTTTTCATCCGAAAGAAAGCTAGGAATATTGGCAGCCCGCCCAATTGCCGCTAGAGCGATCTTTGGAGATACAGGCGCAATGTTGTGAAAGATCTCATGGCCAATGTCATTGAGAGCCGTTAGATCGCCCAAGCGCCCGGATGGCGAGAGCCAGTCCCGTACGAGCTCGGCGGCTTTTGCGCTTTCATGTAGGTAACCAAGTCGCCGCGAGAACGACCGGGCAACACGGTCGGTCGCGTTATCGACAAAGGCATTCACGATCTGCGATTTGGGTATCGCTTCTAGTGCCTGGGCTGCAAGTCGATTAGCTATCGCGTGTGGCAAAACAGCACGCCATTTGCCGCGCACCTGTACGAGACCTCTTCGCTGTAAATCAACCACTTTTCGCTTTAGGGTGATCAATGAAACGTCAGCAACAGCGGCAATTTTGTTGAGCTCTGAGCCAGGGCTATCGTCCTCGCCGTCGAACGAGTACAAAATACTGGCCGCTTCAGCGCAGCTGAGGAGATCTTCATTCTCGGCGTTCTTCTGATGAAACAGGCGCTTGAACAAGTCGGAGTCTCGCAACCGCGCCAGCTCACCAGTCGTCGTAACAGTCGCTGCCAACGCAAACGCGACGCGAGCGTTACCGTCGGAGAATGCGGTGATGGTATCGACATCACTGAACGATAGGACTGGATAACGCCGCTGAAGAAGCTGCTTGATTACGTCATCGGAGGAGCCTTCGAGACGGTAGCACTTCGTGGCGTCTGGTAAGTCGTCCCGAACGTCGTACTCAACAGTAACCAAGCCTATCTTGCTGCCAGACTTTTTCAGCAGCTCGGTGAGCCTCTGATGAGTGTCAGATCCGCAGTTGTCCACGACGAGAACACACTGACTACCGTCTTCAATCAGCGCTTCGAGCATCGCTGAAGGTTGAGGGGAAGGTCCATCTGAAAGGTCCGTGTACAGCACGTCGTCAGCACTCAGCGCAGCCTGATGTGTCCTCACGCGCGGATCGAAGAGCGCCTGTACCAGTCTCGTTTTACCGACGCCAGATAAGCCGACAATGCGTACGCTTGCCCCCTTCGACAGGTCGATACGCAGGCGATCAATGGCGGCCGAAACATTAATGCCCTTCTCTGCGTCAGGCGTGAACACATTGACTCGATCATCGATCAGATATTCGGAGTCGACGGTCGTCTCTTGGTAGGCCCATCCCGAGTATGGGCGCCAACCCACAAGTGGCTTGCCTAGCTGGTGCTTTACCCAGGCGACGATCGCTGGGTGTTGCTCGACCCAGTCTGCAATCTTTCTCGCGTCATAGAAGGCAATATGCGGCGAGGAGCCGAGGCCGTTGGCCGACAAGCAATCTCTCATCGCATTGAGTCGAAGATCGAGAGCGGATTTGGAGGTATCGTCTCGCGTTGCGGCGATGACGTAACTTCCTTTGACCGTAGCGAGGTCGCGTATTGCTTGCCTTAGCACTCCCTTGGGCGCCATTTCCCCAGGTATCTTGCCGGGGGTGAACACCTCGGCCTTTACCTGAAAGGCTGTGTTGTCATTGGGTAGATAGCCGGATATCCCCAGTGGCGGATTTATCTCTACCCTGACGTCCACCCCTCCATCTTTTGCCCTTTGATCGCCACCCCAGGTGACGGCCGACTCGGAGCCACCGTGCTTGCGAATCTCAGCCCGACACAATCTTGCGATCAGTGCGCGCGCTTGCTCGTCGTTCAGGGATTTTATGTCCGCTGTATCTACGTGAAATAGTGTGTGCATTTTTGGGGGGGCGTCAGGCTGACTGAGGCCTTATCTTAAAGCCTAAAGGCCTTTTGACACAGCAAGGACTGGCAACACGAAATAGTTGAGGGATGGTTCAACCCGGCCAGCATGGCTGCAAACCAAACTAGGTAATCCAGAGTCCTCCGGGTATTCATCCATGGCTGGTAGAACCCGCAACGTGGCGAAGCTGGTTGTTTTCGGTGCCACTGCTTGGAAACCTAGATGACTGCTTTTGGCCGAATGCTGCCCTTCGCGAGCGGCCGCTATGGGTCGATAGCTGTCACTGGCTACCCTGTGCTTTCCCCTCATAGCCGTCGTTCACACAAGGCGGCTCAAGCGACCTCCTCATGCTCGATCAGTGCCCACAGCCTCGCCGCCTCGGTGAACTCCAACATGTCAGCCAACTGGTCTTCGTCAACGTCGCTGCGTCGGTGCGCGGAAATCGCGAGCTCGGCAAGCACCGCGGCCCTGCCATCAGGATCGGTCAACAAGGCAGGCTGGTCATTCAGCTCGGCCAGCCAGGCGGACGGCAGGCTTAACATTTGACCGTCCATAGCTGGTCGATCCGTGTCGTATAGGATTGACTCATCATATCCCTCCTCATACCCCAGTCCGGTGTCGCCGGCACGCTGGCGGCCCGCACTGTCCCCCTCCCCCAGCGCTCGTTGATGCCATCCATCACCTGCATCAGCCGGTCACATGCCACCGACTGTTTGAGCGCGAACAAATCCTCTGAGAATTCGCCTGGTTGCCGCAGATCCATCAAAAGCACCTCTGCCTTGCTGTACCGAAACCCTGGCCTGAAGATCCGGCCAACCGCGTCGGTCGCCAGCCTGGTCATCAGCAGCGTGTCGCTGGTGGGGTACGGCAGCTCTACCAATGCCCCTTGAGCGTGGTGCGCCTCATCCGGGTTAAACATCCCGGTGCGGATACTCACGCGCATGCGTTTGCAAACCGATCCTTGGGCCCGGAGTTTTTCCGCTGCACGGCCTACATAAGTGGCCACCGCCTGCTTGATCGGCGCCAACTCGGTCAGCCGCTTGCCGAACATCCGACTGCAGCAGATTTCCTGCTTCGGGGGTTCAGCCTCGTCCAGCTCCAGGCATGGCGTGCCAGCCAGTTCGCGGGCAGTTTTCTCCACCACCACACTGAATTTCTGCCGCAACGTCCTGGCATCAGCCTTGGCCAGATCCATCGCCGTATGAATGCCCATCGCTTCAAGGTGGGCAGTCATTCGCCGGCCTACGCCCCACACCTCTTTCACTTCGGTATTCCGTAGCACCCAGTCGCGCTTGAACGGATCGGTGATGTCCACCACACCGCCGGTTTGTGCCTGCAGCCGTTTGGCGGTGTGGTTGGCAAGCTTCGCAAGTGTCTTTGTGCCGGCGATGCCAACACCCACGGGGATGCCGGTGCACTGGAAAATCTTGGACCGCAGCTTTCGACCGAACTGGGTCAGGTTTTCCTGAATACCCGATAGATCTGCGAAGCACTCGTCGATGCTGTAGATCTCAGTGGCAGGCACCATCGACTCGATCAGCGTCATGACGCGCTCGCTCATATCGCCGTACAGCGCGTAATTACTGCTGAATGCCATGATGCCGTGCCGGCGTAGCTTGTCCTTCGCCTGGAAATACGGTTCGCCCATCTTCACGAAAGGCTTTGCATCGTATGACCTGGCAATCACGCAGCCATCGTTGTTACTCAGTACGACGATCGGGGTCTTGGCCAGGTCGGGCCGGAATACGCGCTCGCAGCTCGCGTAAAACGAGTTGCAATCAATGAGTGCGAAAACGTGATCACTGCGCATGGTCGCGAACGCTGTAACGCACAACGCCCCATACGACGAGGTCATCGCCCTCCATGATGTACCGCGGCGGATACGCCGGATTCTCCGACTTGAGGATCACCACACCATCGCGGCGGTGCAAACGCTTGCACACAGGCTCGCTGTTAACGGCAGCAATCACGATGTCGCCGTGCTCAGCCTCACGGCCTCGGTCTACGATGACCAGGTCACCCGAGTAGATGCCTGCGCCTTGCATACTGTCGCCTTCAACTTTTACCAGATACACATGGGGCGCGCGGAGGTCGAATAGCTCATCCAGGGAAATGTGGCCTTCCAAATGGTCCGCAGCAGGCGAAGGGAAACCGGCCGGGACGTGGAATGAATACAACGGTAGCGGTTCGGTACCACCGGTGGGCGTACCTAGAAATGTGATGGTCATGATGGAAGGTCCAATGCGAACTGTATGCATATACAGTAAATCCGGCATTGGGAGCCCGGTCAATCCTGGGTGGCGAAAATTCTGACGGGCGAGAGGTGGGATATGTGCGGACGGTACTCGATCTACGAGTCGATGTATCACTACCTGCGCCAGCTATCGCTGGACCTGGTCGTGATAAATGGCTACGACCACGAGCCAATCAGTCGCTACAACGTGGCGCCGTCTACCCGCGTCGAGGTCATACGCCAGGTAGATGGTGGACTGTGCGTGGATCGGGTCAAGTGGGGATGGTCGCCATTTTGGGCGAAGGGGAAACGTCCTGATCCGATCAATGCTCGGGCCGAGACAGTGGTGACAGGAAAATTCTTTAAGGGCCTGTGGCCGAACGGCAGAGCCCTGGCGCCTGCAAATGGCTGGTTTGAGTGGCTCCCTGATCTAGCGGACCCGAAGCGCAAACAGCCCTACTACATCACGGGCGCCGACGGCGCCCCGCTGTACTTCGCTGCACTTGCTGAGGTGCACCAGAGCCTCGAGCCGGATGAGCGCGATGGGTTCGTGATCATCACAGCAGCAGCCGATCAAGGGCTCGTCGACATCCACGACAGAAAGCCCCTAGTGCTGACGCCAGAAGTGGCCAAGGAATGGTTAGACCCAACCACAACGCCTGAGCGCGCGGCGGAGATCGTCGAGGCAGGATGCCGGCCCGCTCAGGATTTTCGCTGGTTCCCTGTAGGTAAAGCGGTCGGCAACGTGCGCAACCAAGGGCCAGAACTGATTGAACCGGTCAGTGAGGAGAGCCGCCAGGGCGACCTAGAGCTCTAAGCTGGTAGTCGGTGACTGCCTGGAATTGGGATTCTGCGATCAGTCGTAGTCGCTCAATCTCAAGGGGTGACGCGCCATCGGTCTGTGCTTGGTGATAACGCTTCAGTGCTTCGACTGCATCGGTGTACATCGGATGATCTGGGAACAGTACCGAAGGAGCTGTTGACATTACGGAGCCCTCTTTCAGCAGTCGCTTTTCAATGGATAGTATCAGGCGGATGTTTGGCTTCGATCAGCTGAAAATCGATGACTGCATGGTAGAGGGAGTCCGCGACAAGGCGTAGCCGCTGCACCTCTTCAGCAGGCGCGTTAGCGGCCTCAGCTGCCCGGAGCTCCCTCATGGCGTCGATCGCCTGCTGAATCAGAGCCTCGCCGGCCTCAACAATCCCAATGAAAGAACGCTTGACCACAAGTCACTCCTAGCAGTTGATAAGAAGCATAGGGCAAAACGAGCCAAGCATCTGCGAAGGACAAAAATCTCTGTATTTCAGAACAGTTGCCCCAACTCCGCTGGCGTCCAGTTCATGATAATTAACTCACTGGCCATCTCAGCCTTGCCCTGACGCTGGTTGGTCGTTGTGTAGCGAATATCCAGGCACTCAAAGTGGAATCCATCGAAAACACGGCGAATATCAGGGTGATCGTTGATGCTCACCATGACCTTGCCTTTGCAAGTGCGCATGAACTCAGCCATCCGCTCATATTGTTCGAACGGGAAATCGACCCCGTAGCCGGCGGTTTGCCAGTAAGGCGGGTCCATGTAGAAGAAGGTGTGCGCTCGATCGTAGCGTTGCGCACAGTCGAGCCAAGACAGATTCTCGACGTAGGTGCCGGCCAACCGCTGCCAGGCGGCGGACAGGTTCTCCTCGATGCGCAGCAGGTTGATGGCAGGTCCGGTGGTGGCGGTACCGAACGTTTGCCCAGTAACTTTGCCGCCGAAGGCGTGCTGCTGCAGGTAGAAGAACCGGGCTGCGCGCTGGATATCGGTCAGCGTCTCCGGTCTTGCCATCTTTTGCCACTCGAAGATCTGGCGGGACGACAGCGCCCATTTGAACTGCCGGACAAATTCCTCAAGGTGGTTCTGCACCACCCGGTACAAGTTGACCAGATCGCCGTTGAGGTCATTCAAGACCTCCACCTGTGCTGGTTGAGGCCGCATGAAGTAGAGGGCAGCACCACCAGCAAAGACCTCGACGTAGCACTCATGGGCAGGGAAAAGCGGAATCAAGCGGTCGGCCAGGCGGCGCTTGCCGCCCATCCAGGGGATAATTGGGTTAGTCAATTTGCAAACCTTTACTGTATAGATAAACAGGTGCTAGGCTCGCCGTGCTTTGTGCACAGAGCGGGAGCCTTGGCTGGGCTTGCAGGTATGGTCTGCGGGTTCGGCGGTCAGCAGGGATGTTGACGCATCCCCGGTGGCCGCTCTCTTTGCATAAGGCCTTTGAATTACTAGCGAGCGCTTACTGACGCTCGCTTGCGACTAGTGCGTCATGCTCGCGGACGCATTGTTCACCGGCGATCCTGGCTCGGTCATAAGCCTGCGCCAGCTCTCGATTCGTTTCGACAGACCGGCTGAGCAGGTCGGAGAGCACCATGGCGGCGCGGGTGGCTGCCTCGCCTCTGGCGACAGCGGCGGTATCCGTGCCGGGGCAACTGACGGTGGCAGCGAACTGGGCTGCGTCACTGCGCAACCGCTGGCCAGCAGTATCGGCGTCAGCAGCACCAGCATCAGCAATCGTTCTTTCTTCATGCCCTTTTACCCTTGCCTCTTGCTGCGCATCTGCGCTCCGATGTTCTTCCAAACGCACCGAGCGCTCACCAATCACTTCGGCGAGTCGGTCGCCGCTGTCACGCTTCGCTGATTGCTGGCCGGCCTGGGCAAGCTCCACTGAGCGACCGTGCTCATAGACCGCCCAGTGGGAAGCCAACAGCACCAGGCCCGCAGCAACTCCGGCCCAAGGGCTCATGAAGCCAGGGCCCGCCGCACGCCCTCGTCGATCACTTCAGCCTTGTATGGGTTGCCGCCGTTCTCGTGGACGATGACGCCCACCACAGCTTCACGCAGCACCTGCGGCTTGGAGATGTCGATCGAATCGCGAACGCCCACGCCGAGACGCTTCGCGATGGCCTGGGCATAGGCCAAGGTGTTGTTCTCACTGGCCGGCGCCCATCGGCTGATGAACTCCAGGGGGGTATCGATACCAGGGCGGCCCACGCCGAGCATGCCGTCCTTACCGCGGTAGTTGAGCAGTAGCTTGGCCAAGGCCCGGATGCCGTTCTCGGCTTGATCAAAGCGGGCGAAGCGCGGGCTGGCCATGCCCACCTCCAAGCCAAGCTGGCCCTGCCACGCGTTACGGGGGTTGAAATCAATATTGCCCGGGTTGTTATTGCGAACGCCGCGCGGTGTGGACATGGTTTCTCCAGAGGAAAGAAAGCCCGCACATGGCGGGCTGCATGAATTTCAGGCACAAAAAAACCGCTCGAGGCGGCTTGTGATCCTGCAAATCGGGTTACACAGAAATTCCCAGGCGGGTCGTTCGCTTGCGCATTGCTTCAGCAACCAGCGCCATCTCCGCATCAGTCAGCACGACCGAGTAGATAGCAACTGCGGAAATATCCACTTCGCCGCCGAAGGTCGAGGAAGCACCGCCGATGCGTACCACCGAGTCGGACAGCACACGCCGGGTAACTGTCGAGCTAGAAGCCTTCGCGTTACGGGTTAGGTTGAAAGATTCGGTGATGATGTTTGACGCCCGAACTGCTCTGAGCCCCCAAGTTGTCGGGACTTCACCGCTAAGGTTTGACGCACCAGAGGTAGTGCCTGTCCCTGCGCCGTTTACACGCCCAGCGTTACCGGTCAACGAGTCCCCAGCACCGTGGAACAACGACACGCCATAGCCGGCGCCCGGTACAGTCGGGTCAACCGAGTTGCCTGTGAAGCCGCCAGCATAGAACGGCGAATCCGGCCCGCCGCCCGGGGCCGTAGGTGGCGTGCTCACCGCCTTGCCAATCACCAGGATGGTCATTTCGACGCTATCTGGGATCTGCGTCTTCAGGAAGTTAACCAGCCCCTTGAAGCGGCCATGAGTGGCGAATGCCACCGGCGCACCGACGACCTCGGCGTCGGGCTTATTGATGGCACGGTTCCTGGAGAAGCGGCTGGCATCGGTGTCGAAGGTGAACCATCCCTCCAGGCCGCGGGTGACCGGTGGGATCACCTTCGAATTCCACGGTGCAACGGTGTCCTTGGCGATCAGCTTGATACCCATAAATGTTCCTCGATTCAGATCAGATTGAGTGCAGCGGCAGCGATGTAGGGCGCCAGCGCTTGGAAAGTCGCGATACGGGAGGCCTGCCACGGGTGGACAGGGTCCGACCAGTCGACGGCATAGAAGCCATCCTCGGCGGCGGCCCCGGCAGTCGAGAACGAGTAACCCACATCGGGGTTTGTCAGCGCCCAGAGCGGCGCCAGCAGGGTTTTCGCATCAGCCCGATCAGCGATCGACTTCTGCATGGCTCGGATCAGCGGCAGGTAATGGCTGGTCCAAAGCGCGTTCCTATCCGCACTGACGGCGGTGCCAGGTACAAACCGGATGATCTTCGCGTTTGGCCAGGCCGCCCGGATCTGGTCATGCATGATCGTGTCGTTGCTGAGGACATGGCTGTAGATCGTTGCGGCGGTACGGTCCCGAACATCGTTGGTGCCCAAGCCCTGTAGCACGATGTCAGGCGTTGCCAGGCCGAATCTCGACTGATAGAACGCCGGGTCGAACACATAGCCATTCCGGACGATAGATGATGGGTCACTGCCAGTTGCAGCACGCGCAAACGGGTTGCGGTCGCGCTGGTCTGTTTTGGACATTTCCTTGTATGCATCCTCTTGCCCAGGCGGCAGGATGATCGCGCGATCGGTAATGGCGTTCGTGTAGTCGCCGGTCTCCCAGCCCTCACGGGCCTCGCCAAGTTCGCCAGAGATGTCCCCGGCGTTGCTGGCCACCGCCGACCCCTTCATGGTGCCGATGAACTGCGGCGTCAGGCCGAGGGCCTGCAGGAACTGCTTGAGGTAGTAGCCGCCCTGCCGGTTGCAGATCGAGTCGCCGATGATCAGTATCTTCGGGCTCAGAGGTACCGTCTGCACTGGGACGTTCTTCAGCGTAAGGGGCATGAAGCGCCGGGTGCTGGGGGACTCGAGGTCGCGCAAATTCAGCACTGCGCCAGAACCATACTGCTGGCCGTTGATCGTCAGCACTTCCCCCTTTTCACTCGCCGCCGTGGTGGTGCTGGCCACGCTCGCCTCTACCGCAGGAGCGTCCTGCCGGCGCGGCAGCATGTTCTGGGCGTAAAGCTTCTGGTCGTAGAGGTCCGAGGTCACGATCAGCGGCGAAAACATCAGACCCAGGCTGAAAGGCGGGATACGCGCAACCTGTTCTTGTGCACCTGGTTGCGGAAGAACACCGCCCTCGGCATCAGTGGAGAACGTACCCGGCATGTCGGTGCGCTCGCCTTCAAATTCCCCGCCAACAATGACCCGGTTGTCGTCGACGTACAGGATCACGCTTCCATCATCCGTCACGATGCTGGTCGGAGCGCCTTCGTTGTTGATCTCGAAAGCCGTGGTCGAGAGCCGTTTGCTGGTCAGCGAGAGGTGGCTACCCCCGCCCTCGTCATCGACCACGTCCAGAATCCGCGTCTCCGGGGCAACGACAGACTGGGACTGAACCAACTGGGTCATGCTCTTAAGCGCGTCTGAGCTCGGATAGCTGTCGACAAATACTGCCGACCCATCAATATTTCGGTAGACGTTGACGTACTCATCCTGGACGGTGGACAGCACGCTGAAGTTAGTGCCGTCAGTGGTTCCTTCCAGACCAAGCGCGACAGACGTGTACGGCATCGCCCCGCCAAGCAAGGTCGACAGGTTGGCCATCACCATGGCATTTGTCGGGCGAAATACCCCGGGGGAAACCTCGACCATCTTGATTTCCGGCGACAGTAGCAGCTCGTCGGTCGTGTCGATCGTTTGCGTCAAGCGTGCGAGATCTTCTGCTCCGCTCATGTTTACTCCAAGCGAAAAAAAGCCCACCGAAGTGGGCAGGGAATTAGGTGGCCAGTGCGCCGGGCCATGATCGGGTGTACCAGCGTTCCAGCAGGTCTCGCAGCTGGGCCGTCATTACCGCGATTGGCATGCCGGCAAGCAGCGAGGTGAACTCGGCTTCGTCAATGATTGGCAGTTCGAATAGCTCAAGCGTGGCCGTGTAGCGCCACAAGTCATCGCTCACAAACTCGGGACCGGTGTAGATGTCGGTGAACCTGGCGCGATGCGGCTTCAGCCCCAGCGGCGTCCGAAGCGGGCAGAGAAACCAGTCGGCCCACCCGATCCCCCACTTGCACCACCCCTCAAACAGCTTGGCCTCTGCTGTCGAGAGCAACCAGCTGACAGGCAGCAGCGTAGGAACGCTACCGAACCGCCGCCGCTGCATGGCCCGACCACTCGACATCGTCGTCCTGACTATCGGGCTTACGGGCTTGAAGCCGTACCCATCCCCCACTGGCAGCGGGAGATCATCCGGAAAGGTCAGCATCCTCAAGCATCCTCAGGTGCAAAGTTGTCGTCATCCGCGTAGACACGCGCGTCGTAGTTGACCGCCTCCATATCCGCCGAGTAATCACCCGGCTCGATGGATGTGATGAGGACCGGGTAGCACCACCTGTTCGAGACGCCGAACAGCAAGTGCGGCGGCTCAATCTTCAGGGAAAGATCCGGTTCGAAATCAATCGTCGGGATGATTACTCTGTAGTCGTCCAGGCGCGCTGCAGCCCATGGCCCGCTAACAGAGCCATCAGGCCTGCGAACTGCGAGCACATGGGTCTTCCCGGCCTCCCAAGTGAACGGCTCGCTGCTTTCTACGATCACCGGCCCCTCTCCATGGGAACAATCAACCATTACCGCGGACTGGGCGTACCCCGGAATGTCATCTGCAACAGCGTCATAGCTGAGGTAACCGCTATTGAGCGCCGAGAGCTCGGTGCTCCAGCTGTAGCTTTTGGTCTGGTAGACCTGCGCCCGGCGCTGCCGCATGCCATACCGCCAGGCACGATCGCGGTCAGTGACGCCATCGAGCGTGATTTCCTCGACTCTGATGAATGCATCACCGTCCAGCTTGCACTTCACCGTTTCTTCCGCCCAGGTGTTCCCGTCCCGGTACTTGATAAGCACCCCGTCGTAGTCATCCGGTGCCGGCAGTGTGAACGCACGCTTCAAGGAACTGCTCATGTTCTGCGGCGTGTACATCTTGCCGATCTGGGTGCGCAGCTCATCGCGCACGGGCGTGATCCGTCCGCGCTCAAGCGTGAACTTCGCAAACCCGGCCTTCAACGCATCGTTCAGGGCGTCCTTGACCGTGCCTGCTTCCTCTACTGCGAAGTCGAAGTAGTCCCCCCGACTTTGCCAAGTAGCCCCGTGGCGCACAAACTCTTCGATATCCAGATCGTCGTCAGTGGCGCCCGCATCCTCCGCGACGTAGTGAACCCAGGGTGCGATGTCCCTGGTAGCTGTCGGCGCGGACCAGGTGCCATCGACCAGCACCGGCAGCTTCCGCGTGCCAATCACTGATACCTGACTCTCGGACTGCGCTGACAGCTTGGTACCGCCCCGGGCATACACAGCGATCACCGTCACGCCGGGATAGCGCAACGGCGCCTTGTCGATTCTGGCGCGCATGCCATACCACTGCACACGGTCCTGCTTGGTGTTGGCAGTGGACTCTTCGCCGATTCGTCGAACCCGGATCTCCCCGCGCATGTACGAGGGGAATGTGATTGTTCGGGTAAAGGCAATCTGGTCACGGCGGGTCGCTGTAAAAGTCCAAAATACCGGGGTCCAAGCCCCGGCAGTGCTGACATCGCGATACTGCGCCTCGACCTTCACGCTGACCTGCCGCTGGTTGCCGTTCTTCTCGGTGTAGCGGATCAGGCCGCTCGGGAAGAAGAAGTCCAGCTCCACCCGGCGTACAGTCTCGCCTTCCGGGCAGACCACGAATGACCCCGCCCAGTCGCCTTCAGTGGTTGAGCCGTCCAACACAGCGCTCACGCCATTGCTCTGGATCGCGTCGAACCCATCCCATTCATCGTCAACTGCACCGGTGTCGGTCAGCCGAACAACCGTGATCGCTGAGGGGCCGTGGCTCTCGTCCTCTGGGGTCTCGTCGTCATCTTCTGCGGAGTCGTCCGAAACTTCCGTGATCCGGTAGCGCATGTCGCGATATCCGATCGAGGAAAGCAATTCACCGGTTTGCAGGCCGACAGCTGGAGCGCCACCATCGTACGCCATGGTCATCCAGGCATACTGCCCCTCCGTTGCTGCCTCTGACTTCACCCCCGTCGCAAACACGGGGCTCGCCCCCAGAATGTCGACGACAGCGCCGGCTACTGTCAGGCCAGTACCGGTGAACGGCGCGGCCTTCTCAGCAATCCTCAAACGATCACTGGATGCGCTGGCCACCAACGGCGTGCCGGCCAATGCAGCGTTCACCGCAGTTACCAGGCCAGTCAGGTCGGTGGTGGCAGTGGTCAGGGAAATGGGAAAATCGCTGGTACCGCGAGAAACCGTAAAGCTCAGTGGCGTCACATTGAAGTCGAATCGCGTCGGCGCTGCACTACCGGTGACCATCGAGGCGCTACCGGGCACTGCCGGCGTGCCTGGCACTTCTGGCGTATAGCTGGCCACCACGTATTCGCCCGCGTTAGCACCCGAAATCTCGATGCGCATACCTACGAACGGCAGGAGCATGGGCAGATGCGGGCCGCTGACTACAGTCGCACTGCCATCAACCGGCGCGGCGAACGTGTACGGGTACGGTACCTCGATGCGAGCGATCATTCCGCTGTCCCAACCGAGCGGGAACCAGCCAGCACCCTCCGGAACGGTCAGCACATGATCGGCAACCAGCACCGATTCGCCCGTAAACTGCTGAGCAACGGTGGTGGTGGTCGTGAGCGTGAGTCCCGCCCCGCCGGTGCTGGTTGAACCAACCTCGGTAGAGTTGTGCCACCAGAGCCGGGCCGGCTCATCGGCCAGCGACTCGCCTGGGCCATAGATCCGGTATCGCGCGGTGCTACCGAGCGAAGCGATCGGAGTGTCGCCGATCTTCACGTCGGTGGGGTTGATCTCAAACTCACCAACGCCAATGCACAGCAGCATCTCCACCCACTGCTCCGTCTCGTTGACGAAGTAGTGCCGAGGCGGCACCAGGTAGTCGGGGAAGATCCGCGTGCGGCCGGCGACTTCCCGGATTATGTCACCCACCTTGACCTGGTTGCCGGTGGTCTTCGCCAAGTTAAGGCTCTGGCCCTTTTGCGACTTGTTCGTTGGGGTGGTCAGCGGCTTCTGCGTGAGCATGATGACGCCGACCGCCACCACGGCGGCCACTACGGCCCACACAGCGACCTCAAGGCCGGTGCCCTTAGGCTCCGGGTAGATGCGGACGGTGTCCATTGGGGAAAACTCGACCTTGCCCCAATGGGCAGGTGCAATGAAGACCCCGTTCACCTCAATGCTGATGGGCGGCGATGAGCGCGGCATATACCCTGGCACATTGCGCTGCAGCCACCCCTCGATCGTCATCACCTTGTCGGTTCTGTGGCGCTCCAGGGGAGAGCCCTCAAGCTTGCTCGGGTAGAATTCGATCACGGTGATAACTCACTTTCAGGTACTGGTCTTGAAATCGCCGAAGCGGCTTGATGGTCGCCCCGCTGGGCTTCATCTCCAGGCCGTGCAACCGGCCTTCGGCCTCGACGATCAGCGCAACGTGGATGCAGATATCACCCCGCCAAACGCAGGCGATAGCGCCCACCTCCGGCGCACAGCGCTCCATGCCCGCGGCTTCGTGGTTGACTGCCCGGGTGAACTCCATCGGCATGGTGTTTCGGACATAACCCCAGCTGGGTAGCAGCCGCAAGCCGTACACCTCATGACGCACTGCCCTGGCCATCCCCCAGCAATCGAAGCGCGTAGGGCCGCGCCCTCCATCCTCGTAGGTGGCGGTCAAATAGCTGTCGAACATTTCTGCGCCCAATAAAAAGCCCAGCTAAAAAGCTGGGCTTGTTTGCAGTTAACCGCTTTAGGCTCTGGATGAACACCCAGGCTGGCTCTGGTCGATGATCAGGTCACCCTCGACTCGGTAGCCGATCATGCCGAAAATGAACGAATGATTTACCGACGACATAACCACATCGCTCAAGCCGACAGCACACCGGTCTTTCTGAATCGCATCGTCCATGGCTGTCTTGATGTTTGGGAAGCCAAGCGGGAAAAGAATCACGGGATAGTTATCCTCGCCGATCACACGCTTACCTTTCACAAACTTCGAAGAGTTCAGATTGTAGTTTTTAGTGCTTGCGACAGTCATGTCCGCAACTCGTACAGTACAGCCAGATGCCAACACGGCCCCCATCAATGCAGCAATTACCGCTTTTTTCATGTTTGACTCCGCTTGAAAGGCCGCGACTATAGCAAAAGGCCTTCACGTGAGGCATCGACAGATCACACGTACCTAAGGCAGGGGGAGAAATTCAAGGTGTACTTGCGCCTTGGCCAGGCCAAGTTGATGTAGTCGGAGTAACCAGCCTGAAGCTGCACGCTAGCCCCCTCCATGAAACCGCTGAGCACGGTCATCCGGTACGGTTTCTCCGCAGGTGCGGATAAGTCGGACGATAGGAAAATCCGGAACACCAAGGTGATCTTCTGCCGGGCCTCCAGCGCCTGGTCGATCAGTTGCTGAGCTACGCCGGTGACGTTGTCGATGGCAAAGGTCAGCGTTTGGCTGCCGCTGTCGTCACGCTTTGGCAGGGCGGCATCAAAGGCCGACGCAGTGAACTTCACCTTGGCGCCTGTTTCGAGCGTGGCCACGATATCATCGAAGCCAGCACAGAGGTAAATCGGCGCCGACCACGCTGGGCAGCGAAGCTCAAGGGTCGGAATGATCCACGCCTTGCCGCCAGAGGCGTACAGCGTTGCAATCGCAGTCATCGGCCTATCCTTTTCGCTCCGTAGTACTGTTCGTGTGCCTTGGCAAGCGCCCCGCCCTGCCGGATGTTAGCCACGCACAAATCAATGATCTGGCGACCATCCGGGCCCGTTGACATCTGAACCTGCCCCGCGCGACTGGCATCCTCATAAAGATTGACCTGTGGAGCAGACTGAGCCGGCGCAGTCCCGCCTGAGGCCGATGAGTCAGCAGTGGGCGCCGAAGAACTGCCGGGGCCGCCAATGAAAGCAGCGCGGCCATCGCTGATGGCCTCCAGCGTGCCAACCCCGATACGAGCAGTAGCCTCGGCATCGAATACGTACTCGCCGCGGTGCACCGGGCCGGCGACCTCATCTTTACGGCCGTGCCCCGTGTAGCCGCCATCCATGAACCCCACACCCGACATCGCGGTCATTCCCACGGCCGAGGCCAGCGGGTTGGCGATGGTGAGCGCAGTAGCCATTGCACCAGGTGCAAGGGCCGGACCTACGATCGGGATTGCCGCAGTGGAAGCGAAAGCAGCCAGGCCGGCCTGCAACGCAGTCGCCTGGGCATTTGCCGCCATCATTCCTGCGGCGCTCGCCTGAGTGGTCTTGCCGACAAGGAGCTGAACGCCCTGGTAAATGAGCCACTGTGCGGCCATATCAGCCAGCGCATTGAGCACCGACTCAGCAAAGCCACCGATCATGTTGCCCAGAGCATCGCCAGCACTTTCAGTCTCGGTGGCAACATCGGTCATGAAGGTGCTCAGTTCGCTTCGGGCACTTCCCAAGATGTTTGTCGTGGCATCGGCGGCCTGGGCGGAGTAGTTCTGCGCATCATCAGCGAAGTTTGCCCAGGCCTCATGGACACCATTCATCCAGTTGGACTGCTGCTCATCAATCGCAGCATAGTAATTCGCCTGGTTCTCTAGCTGCTTGTCCAACTCCTGCTTCAGGATCTTGGTTTCGCCAGCGACCAGTTCCGGGCTTACCTGCCCGGTATTGGCCTGCTCATTCAGCGCCTTCAAGTCGGCTACATACTTCTGCCGCAGCGCCAGTTCGGCCCGCATGCGATCACGCGCCTTATCGCCCGACCCAACTCCGGAGAGCTCCTGCGCAAACCCATCAGCCTGGGTCTTGGTTCCAGCCTCCTGGGTAGCTTTGAAGGCGCTGAGCTTCAACGCGTCTTCATTGGCCTTCTTGATCTTGTTGAGACCATCCAGTTCAGCAGCTAGCTCAAGTAGGCGTTTCTGCTGGGCCTTGGAGAGGTTGCCGAGCTTGCCCTCCTGCAACTCGAAGGACAGCTTGGCAACCTCGGTGGCGTCCTTCTGCTTGTCGCCAGTGGTGTTGATCAGCTCGATCTGGCGCTTGTAGCCTTCCTCGGTCGTGTCGAAATCTTTCAGCTGCTTCTTCGTGGCCTGGTCTGATTTGGACTCGCCATCGCGCTTGGACTTGTTCGCCCTCTCGTTGGCTTTCTTCTGCGCCTCGATGGCATTTGCAAAAGAGAGAGCGGCCAGGCGATCCGCCTCAGTCAGATCAGTGTGCTCGGCAAGGTACCGGTTAACGACTTTGATCATGTCGCCGTTGTCTTGCAGGCCAGCCAACTGCTTCTGCAAGGTATCGAGGTAGGTCTGGCCGGCAGTGCTCATGCCCAACTTCGCGGCGTTATTCGCCTGAGTCGACGCCGTGTTGTCGTTCGTGGCTCCGGTCAGTACGCGAAGCGTATCGGCGATCCGAGAGGAAGTTTCATCGGCATTACCCACGGCTCGCGCCTGGGTTATCCATTGCTGCAGTGTGCCCTCAGGAACTTTCAGCCGCTCTCCAACTTCCTGAAGTATTGGAGACAGGCCATCACCTGCCTTCCGCGCTTCATTCAAGCGGTCGATCACCGATTGATATTCGGTCAGCTGCTTTCCGTACATCCCCCCAGAGTCTCGGGCCGGCGCCGTTACCGTGGCCCTTCGGATTGATTGCGCCAGAGAGCCGTACGCGTCTTGGACTTCTTCAGCAGCCTTTACCTGCCTCTGCTTCCAATCCACCAGAGCCGCGGCGCGCTGGTCCCGGTTGAGCTTCTGGAACTCCTCCCGCAGTTGGGATACGGGCTTTTGCATGTCCTCCAGGCTGACCCCAGCCTTATCCGCATTGTCGCGAAGCAGGAGGAAACTTGCCGCCGCGGTGCCGGCGAGAATCGCCAACCCCATGGGTCCGCCCAGGCCGGCAAGGAGACCGGCCGAAGCGGCCTTCAATCCAGACTGAGCTGTTGCTACTGCAGTAGTTGCAGCGGCCTCCTTTGTCCGCGCCGTTGCAAGCTGAAGGGACATTTGGGTCTGAACTGCGGTACCGCGCGCCGCAATAGCCTCCCGCTCAGCAAGAATGGTGGCAGTCTGAGCTTTCCGTTGATCCGCTATCGCCGCCTGCAGTGTTGCCTCAGCCTGGGCAATGCGCGCAACACGGTCAGCCCGCGCGGCCTGCACGGCCAGCCCGGTTTTCGCAACGTAGTTGGTCAGCGCAGCAGCACCGACGCCGCCCATGGCCACGGCCACCAGATCCACGTTGTCAGCCAGCGCAATCAGCACGCTCGCAAAGCCAGCGACTATGCCGGTTTGCTCTTCCATGCCGCCCACGAATACCTGAATAGCGTTGCTGATGTTCACCATCGCGTCCTGCACGCTGGTGGACATTTCAGCCGCAGCCTTGCGGTTGACCTCCACATTGCTCAGCAGGCCGGTATTAATGTAATCGAGCGACAGCTTGCCCTCGACTCCGAGCTTTCGGATTTCCTCGGCGCTCTTGCCGGTGGCGGTGGCAATCGCAGTGACGATGGTCGGCATGGCGTCCTGAATGGACACCCAGCCATCCGCCTCGACCTTGCCGGTCTGCAGGGCCTTCGAGTAGGCATCCAGCGCGGAGCCGGCTTTGTCGGCAGCGGCGGCGTTGGTCACCAGCAGGAAGCTGAAGCTGTCGGTGATGTCGAGCGTCTGCTGAGTGTTGAAGCCCAGGCTGCGCATTACGTCCGCAGTGCGGATGTAAAGCTCTTGGGCTTCAGCCAGAGGCCGATAGGTTTCTTGGGCAGTTTGCAGCAGGTGTTCCTGGACCAGCTGGTACTCGCCTGCACTACCGGCGGCAGCCTTCATCCGGTCAGACATCTGCCCGTAGGCGTCGACTTGCTGAATGATTCCGCCGATCAGGCCGGCTCCAGCCACGGCCGCGAAAGCACCACGAACGAGAGTACCGGCTTGCTGCGCTGCGGCGCCTGCCCGATCAAATGCGGAGTCGACCTTAGCCAAACTCTGATCGATCGCCTGGGATGACCGAGCGACCAACTGATCAGCATTGGCCAACTCTCGACGCAGCTGAGCCGTGGTCGCCTCAATCTGGACCAGCATCCCTTGGACCTGTTGGTCGGCCATGTAATTCTCCAGAACGAAAAAACCCGCCGGAGCGGGTATTGAGCTATGCGCTGCGGCCCGTCAGCGCCTGTCGCAGCTTGTCGGCCACTGCTGAGGCGCTGGGTTTCGGCTTGGCCCCTTGCGCCTTTCCTTTGCCGAAGGGGTTGGTCATCTGCGACCACTCGAGCCTGGCATCCAGCGCCATGAACAGTTCGGGCAGCGGTGTTCGCCAGGCCACATCTGGCTGCCAGCCAAGCCAGCCTGTTGCGATTGAGTACAGCCGGTCGACGTAACTCCCGTCCTCAATGACGCTTATGCCGCCCCGGCTTGTTCGTTTCCCGCATCTTTGCCGCGCGGGTTGTACAGCGCGACCAGGTAGGCGTTCAGCTGTGTCGACACATCAAGAACGCCGTGCTGCCAAACTTGCTCTGGCACTGCCTTAGCGGCCTTCTCGTCAAGGCCGGCACCGGCCACCAGGATGGCAGCGCAACCGTCGACGCTGAGCGAGTTGATCGCCTGGGAAGCACCGCGCAGGCCGCCAAAGCGGCTCTCGATCGCCCGCACAGCCTTCAGGGTTGGGGTAAGGGTGAACACTTCGTCACCCAGGTTGACGGTAACGGTACCGTGCAGCGTGTTGTTCATGGATCAGGTCCTGTGAGGCCGGGGCCGAAGCCCCGGATGCTTATGGGGTGACAGGGGCCGGCAGCAGCTCGAGGATTTCCGAGTTGATGCCAAAGGTGATGTTGCGGCGCACCACGTTGTCAGCAGCGCCGGCTGCAACGGTGTTGTTCATCACCTTCGCGCGGTAGTAGAACGTGGTCGGGCTGATTGCTGGGGAAGCATCAGGGTCGCCGTCGTTGAGGGTGACCTTGATGTTGTAATCCCCCTTGCTGCGATCCTTGTGAGCGGTCTTTACGGCGTTCTGGCCAGCATCCCCGTTATCCAGGCCCACGGTCATGGTCATGTCGCCGGCGTCAGCCGTACCCTTGTACTTGCGCACACGGCCGTCCTCGAGCGACGTGAAGGTCACGCTGCTGAAGGTGTCGCCAAACTCGCCGAGGTCTTCGATTTCACCAACACGCACATAGGTGTCGGCCTCGTACTCAGTTTTGGTAGTCGCCCCGGTCTTGCTGCCAATGAAGAGGCGGCAGCCAGCGGCTGTATTGAGGTTGTCTTCTGCGGGCATGGGTAATCCTCCAAAGCCACGTCGGATAGAAGCCGCAGCGCGGCCAGTGGGTGATTCAGTGGGTGGTGATTACACGGACGGTAATCGAGCCCTGGTAGGTGATGCCGTCGGCGTCGCGCTGGGCGTCGGCCTGCTCAACCCGGACGGAAACCGCGCGGCCGACTTCCAGTGGCAACCGGCGCTCATCTAAGGCGGCAATAACCTCGCCGTTGATGCGCTTGACCTCGGCCTGGCCAAGCGCATCGGACCAGACCGACAGGTACAGCAGGCGAGTTTCGCGCTTGCGGCCAGAGATTGGGCTGCTGTTGACCGATACCTCCCGGTCGATGGACACATACGGCATATCCGCATTCAATGGCGCACCGTCGTAGATCGGGCAACTCACCTCAGCTTGAAGCCTGGCGAAGATGGCCTCCTGCAGGGCTAGCGATGGATCAGCCATTGCCTACCCCCTGGCTTGCCTTGCGGAGCGTGCGGCGCACTGCCACTTCGATATCGGCCATCACGTACTCGCGGTTCACGTCCATCGAGGGGCGCAGCCACGGGTGCGCTGGCCTAGCCGGAATATCCGGGTACTTACCGAAGAAGTGCTGACCATCGGACTTGTTCTTGACCGCGCGCTGCCGTATGGCGTTGCGGCGCCCCCTGAGCTGCATCGTGTCGCGGTTCTTGGTATGCACACCGCCTACAGCATTGCGGTCGGCCCTCTGGTAGATCTTGCCCGAATAGCCCTTGGTCCCGTACTCGATGAAGCGCAAGTAGAAGAAGCGTCGGTTATCGCGCTTACCGCGAATGCCGATCTGCGCATCCAAGCCGCTAGGAGCGACATAGATTTTCAGCGCGGCGGCGGCGGCTCCTGTGTCCTTCGGCATCAACTGCTGCTGCGTGGCCAGGACACGCTCAGCCGCGTTGCGCATGGCCGGCGTCAGCTCGTTGTCCATGGTCTTGTGGATGTTGCGCAGCGTTCGCCGAAGGCGGATATCACCGCGCATCTTCGAGCGGCGGGCCATAAGCTACTCCTTGGCTTGGGCGGGCTTCGCGGGCTTTTCGGTTGCGGCCGGCTGATCTTTGATTTCCACCGCGTAGCCACGGGCGATCAGGCCTTCGCCATATTCCTTCTTCACGTCAAAGATTTCGCCCTTCTCGCGCTCGCCAGACGCACCGGTCAGCGGGCCCAATGCTTGGATTTTCATGATTGACCTCATGGGTTGGGTACCGATGAGCACAGTAGCCGCATCAGTGTGTGCTCATTGTCAGGCAATACAGCCTCGACCCTGTAAGTGACCCCGCGCCGGGTGACTCGCCAGCCGGCAGCAATGTCGGCGCGCGGCCTGGCGATGATCTCGGCAGATACGACGGCCTCAAGCTTTTCAGCAATAGGCGCTACCCGACCACTGGGCGTCCGTATTTCTCCCCACATTTCGGGGCGAACTGCGGGCAGCCAAGTCACCGTGGCGCCCCCGGACTTATTGCGCTCCTCGTGCGGGAACGTCACCTGAAAACGGTGGCGTAGCGGACCGGCTCTCATACGCCCCACCCAATACGATGAGGGGTCAGGAGCGCCACCGAGCCTTTCGGCAACTCGGTGGCAATGGTCCCGATTACAACGTCCTCACGGTTCGCGTACAGGTGGCCGAGGATCAGCAAACAGGCAGCGTTGATCTGCTTGTTGCTGACCATGGGAGAGTCGCCAGCCTCGCCGGAAGCGATTGCCTCATCCAGCGCCTGCTGATCGGCATAAAAGCGGCGGTTCAGATAGTCCATCGCCTGCCCTTCCGCCGCCTCGATCAGGAGCTCCAGGTATTCGTCAGCATCGTCGGGGTCCCGGAGATGATGCCGAGCGATGGACATGCTGATAACCGACATCATCTACTCCTTCAGCGGCTCAAGTGATGCCAATTTCCGCTGCACCAGATCCTCAGCATGGCGGCGGGCTACCGTGTACGCTGGACCGCCGCGACGGCGAAGCTCGCCTTCATCCATGTACGACCGCAGCGGATAAATCTGAAGAGTCGCTGGATTGAGGTTTGCCGCGACCTGATCGCCTTCGGCCAACGGATCAGTATCGAGGCCGCTATCAGTTAAGTCTGAAGCTACTTGGCTCGCGCCTTCGGATGCCGCGGCGCCACTAACGGAGACATCAGCACCGGCACCCTGGTCGGGCTCAATTACATCCACTCCAGAGCCCGCGGTTGCTTGTCCTTCTCGTGTCACTTGGCCTGAGCCTTCCGCTGAACCTAAAGCAGCTGCAGGAGCCCCCGCCTCACCTTGTTCTGGCGCGAGTGCAGCGTTAGGTGATGGAGAAGAGCCGGAGCCTTCAGTCCGGCCGGTGCTGAATTCAGTGGCCTCGGCAGGGTCTTTCGCCTCAACCGGGGTAGCGGGTGTTTCCTGTTTACGTGCCATCGGAGTACTCCAATAGGGCGCCATTGCTGACGCCACATTACGAAGAGTTAAGGCGTGCCGGTCAGCTGGCCGGCCACAAAGGCCTCTTCGCGGTAAATGGCGAAGGCCAGACGCTCTTCAGCACGGATCGTCGCCATGTTCTTCTCGAAGTCGTCGCTGTTCTCGGTCGAGATCAGCACTTCGATTTCCATCCGGTCGAAGATCTGCGCGCCGAGCTTGAACGCGCCGACGAGGAAGTCGTCTTGGGTCATGGCCTGGGTAGAAACCACAGGGCGATTCCAGAGTTTCGCGTTGGTGCCTTCCTGAGGCTGGCCGATGATGTAGCGGCCTTCCCCGTCCTTGGTCAGCTCAATGGCCGCCCAGTCGATCGGGTTGAGCACGATGCCGTCGGATGGGAACTCGGCCAGTTCGGCCTGCAGCAGCGCCAGGCGCAGGCGATCAATGCGCTGCTCGCCCACCACAGCTACGCCAGCCGGGGCGGCGTACAGTTGCGCAACGGTCATGAGGCCCTGCAGGTTCACGCCGGTGCCGTTGCCATAAAGCAACTGAGCTTCTTCCGCCATGTTGAGGCCGTACCGTGCCCGACCGTCGATATAGCTCTGCAGGGCTTTGGCATCGTCCAGCATCTGCCGGCTGGCTTTGAACAGATGGGCGATGGTCCGCACATTCGCAGTGGCCAGGCCAAAGGTCAGGTCGGAGTAAGGCTTGGCGGTGGTCTCCGCCACAGTACGGGCGTTGTTGGTGAAGCCGGTTTCACGGACGTACTCGATGGAGTTCGATTCGGTGGTGCCCGGCGCGACCAGGTCGCGGACGGTCAGTCGGCGTTGCGGCGGAGCAATGATCCCCGGCAAGCGCTGAGTCTGAACCAGGTCACCGCCGGTTGCGGTGGTGATCGCCGCGCGCGGCACGGAGACACGACGAGAGCCGCGGAAGGACGAATTCATGTCCTTCATTTCTTCGCTTTCGATCACGAGCGCGCCAACCGACTTGTGGGGCTCTTCCTGATGGTTGCGATCGCGACTGGCGTTCACGAGCTTCTGCTCGGCCTCGCCCAGGCGCGCCTGAAGCTCGCCCTGCTTGGTCAGAAGTTCATCGACCTTGGCGCGGGTTTCGGTATTCATTTCACCGGAGGCCTTGATTTGCTTCTCGGTGGCCTCGGCCTGGCTTTTGATCTGATCGCCAATGCCCTTGAGGCTGGCGTTGAGTTCCTTGACTTGGGCTTCAAAGTCCATGGTCACTTTCCTTTCAGAGAATTGAGGATGTTGGTTGCCGCGCTCAGAGAGGCGGAGAGGTCTGGCGCGACAGCGCGAGGCTTATCGGGCGGGGCAGCGTTATGCGTACCCCCGCCGGCAGCGCGAGGCATGCCGGACTTGAAATTGGCGAACAGTTCGCGGCGCTCGGAGCGAGTCATGCCACCTTTGGCCAGGGCTACATCCATGGCCTTGAGCGCATTGGCCTGGGCGGCGTCTTCGGTTTCGCGCTCGGTGACCTCTGTCGAGGACAACAGCCCGGTGGCCAGGCCAAGCTCCACCGCACGCTTGCCGCGGATGTAGGTTTCGTCATCCATCAATTCGGCCATATCTTCAACAGGCTGCCCGCTGGTCTCGGCGTAGAGGTCGGCCATCGCGGCATCGAACTCTTCCATGTCGTCGGCGATGTCGCGCAGGTAGTGGCGATTGCCGGCGAGCCAGGTCCAGCAGTTGTGGATCATGAGGAAGGCGCTGCTGGCTACCTCACGCTTTTTTCCGGCCAGGAAAACAATCGAAGCAGCGCTGGCCGCCATCCCGAGCACCTTGGTGGTGACCTGGTGACTGTGTTCTTGGAGGCGGTGGTAAATGGCGATGCCTTCGAACATGTCGCCGCCCGGCGAGTTGATGTAAACGGTCACGTCGCGCTCGCCGATGGCCCGCAAGGCGGCATCGATTCGTTTCAGCGTGACGCCTTCGCCGTACCAGTCTTCGCCAATCACGCCGTACACCGTGATGGTGTCAGAGGTGTTCTCAACGGCCGCCTGGATCGCGGGGTTCCATTTCTCGAGCGCGCGCGGGCTCATCTCGCTGCGCAGGCCGCGAGACTGGATCTTGTGTTTCATGGATGACTCCCGAGATTTACTTTTCCGGCTGTTGTAGCCAGTTCATCAGTGCGGCCCTTGCGGCCTGACCATCGTTTTGCTTACCCAGCTGGTCCAGCGGCACCAGGTTCGACTGCACGGTCAGTACATCGCCACCAGGCATGCTTGGAAGGTTCTCTTTCCGCCGCCCCTCGTTTCGAGTCAGGTAGCCGTTCTGCCCCATCGTGCTGAGATAGGCCGCACGGCCTGCGCTATCCGCACGCAGGAATGCTTCAAGCGAGTACTCGGCATAGAACTTGATCCGGTCAACGGCCGTCATGCACCACTTGTTCACGCATTGCTCGATTGGCGCAGTGAAGGACATGATGCAGTAGGTGAGAAACGCGATCTGTTGCTGCTCCAGGCCTGTGCCCCAGTTGCTTCCCTTATCGGTCTTCATCACCATCCAGGGTGGGACGCCGAACCATCGACAGATCTCCTCGATGCTATGCCCTCTCGACTCCAGCAACTGGGCATCGGCGGGGTTGATGCCGATCATCTCCGGCTTCACACCCTGCTCAAGCACAGGGCTCTTGCCGGCATTTAACGCCCCGGAAATCGTCTTCACGTACTCACGAAACTCAACGCGCTGGGCTGGGTTGAGCGTCTTGTCCACCGAAAACGCCACCGTGGGCATCATGCCGTTGCGGAAGGTGCTGTTGGCGGCATCGTCTGCAGACATCGCCGAACCGAATACATCCGCGCCGTAGCGAATAGCAGAAAGCCCGACTCGGCCATCCAGGGTAAAGGCTGGGATGTGCAGCATGTCCTGCCGCTGGATCTCTCGCCTGGCCCCCTTTCGGGGCCTGAAGAAATACCTCAGCCGGCCATCGTCGTCGAACTCAAGGTCGACCCGGGACGGCATCAGGAAGTCCAGCGCAATCACGCGACCTGCAGAGCGGTGAATCTCGCAGTAAGCGTTCCCCCACAGCAACATCGAGGCAACGACTGCCTGCCAGAAATGGAATGCGGCCATATCTTCGTTGGGGCTGGTGTGCACCACGTCGTACAGCGGGAAGTCCCGAGCGCTCTCGCGACTGCCATCTGGCATACGCCGGTAGATGCTCAACGGCAAGCCAGCTACCGAGGTCGAGATAATCCGAACGCACGCCCACACGGTGGACAGGCGCATGGCCTTATCGACACTGACTGACTTACCACTGCTGGACTGAGCGCCGTTAAAGGCACTCCAAAAACCTCCATCCGACAGCTTGATAGTCTTGCCCAGCCATTCACTCATACTGGCTGAAGGCTTGGCAGCAGCAGCCCCCAATGCCTGCGATAGGGTTTTAATCACTGACAAGCCCTCTACGGATGAAGCCAGCGATGCAGAAGAAGCTCAGTGATCCCGCCAGCAAAGCCCAGCCTGTACCAGCCAGCATCCAGACCCCGCCGCATGCCAGGCAGAAAGCGACCACTGCACAGGCGATGAAAATATGAAATGCGTTCATGCGATGAGTGGATCCCGAATGCCTGCCATGAAATTGTCCATTCCGCCCCTGCCTTCTGGATTAAGGCTCAGTAGCGAAACGGCGTTGAATGTAGCCATAAGCGGGTCAATCTTTGCGGTGCCCGATGCTTGCTTGGTGATCAAGAAGGCGTTGGCTGAAGGCACGCCCTTGGCATTCCCGCAGGACCAGGCCATGAGCGGCTGACCACAATGGAGCAGCGTGCCCTCGGCAAGCTTGCGTTCCGTCGTTTTGATTGCACCGGTGAGCTTCCAACCTTGCGAGATGCCCACGATCTTGTCTTCCTCAACGCCAGCATCCGCAAGCGCGTCGAGTACTGCCCCGATGCCGGCCGGGTCGAGGCCAACTTTGTCGAGTAGGCCGGTGTCATTGACGCGGGCAACGATGGCCGCAAATTGCTCAACGTCATCACCGATGCGCTCCACGATGGTGATGTCGCCGGCCTTTTCTAGGTCCCTCAACCGTGGCGCTTCTGACTTGCGGCGCTCCAGAACCGAAGGGTGCGCCCAGGCGTGAGCCCAGTGGAACCACCTGCGGCTTCCCGTCTCTCGCCCCATCACGGCAAGACCGAGCAAGTCATCAAGACCGCCGCCGTCACCGCCAACATCAATGACCTCGCATCGCGTGAGGATTTCGTCGAGGCTGAGCCACGCTGAAGCCTGGGCCTCCCAAAACTCAGCCCCGACCCAAGCGTCGGACATCAGCGCAAGGCCGATCTCGATGTTGAGGTGCTTGGCCAAGAAGCCGCGCAGCTCAGCCTCGCCGTCCAGTTCAGCCTGCATAAACAGGCGCTCAAGCGTAGGCCGGTCAACGGAGTAGTCGATGTTCGGATTGACCAGGTGGAAGTTCTCAGGCTTCCGCGCCTCGCCACTTTTGATCATCTCTTGAGAAAACTCATAGATGATCGGCAGGAAGCGGTTGTCGTCGATCCGGCCATCACGCACGCCGCGTGCGTAGTTGAGCTTGGAGCGGAACACGCCAGCCGGCGGCTCGTTCGACTGGGTCGTCAACCAGATGATGAAGCCCTCAGGTCGCGACAGCAGACCACCAGTGGCCTCGCGGATCATGTCGGCGGCTTTTGGGTTCTTGCCGAACAGCCACGCCTCATCGATCAGGACGCCGACCGCCTTCTTGCCGCCCACCACGTCGCTATCCGCAGCCACCACCTTCAAGGTGGCGCCGGTCTCGCGATGCGTGATCAGCCGCAGGTGCGGCTGGACATGCAGCAGCGCTTTCAGCTCATCGTCATTGTTGACCATGTCCTTGGCCGGGATGAACGAGTTGTCGGCAATCTCCTTGGTCGGCGCCAGGATGATGAACTCAGCCGAAAGACGCCAGTTGCGGATCAGTGCGGTCAGCATGATCCCTGCAGCAATCGTAGATTTACTGTTTTTCTTCGGGATGCAGAGCATCACCTCCCGAATTAGGCGCTCGCCGGTCTCGCTGTTGTAGCTCCCGAAGATGGCCCCGGCGAACGCCAGGACCCACGGTGCACAGGCGGCCTCAATGGTGGGACTGCCCGGGGCATCAACGATCTTCAGCCCCTTGAACACCTCGAGACCGGCTTCAGCTTCGTCTGGAAACAGCGGCTCAGGGATGATTGATTCGCCCGCAGCCAGGCACCTCCACCAGTCCGGGCAGGCTGTTGTCCATTGCATAGGTCAGTTCTTCACTACGGAGAGGGGCGGCTTGCCTTGTGAGTACTTGCCTTTACCAACCTGTTTGGCGGCCTCGGCCTTCTGCTCTTTCTTGCCCTGGTCGGCAACCTTGCCGTGCACATAGGGCATCAGCGTCTTGGCCGCTTCCAGCCGCATGCGAAGATCGGCGCTTTCGGCATTCATGAGCTCAGTGAGGAAGGCTCGCGGGTCGTCGGTTTCTGTGAGAGACACCTCGCCGGGCTGCGCGAATTCCGGCTGCTCAGCTTTAACTTTTCGCGCAGGTTTAACTTCGGTGCTGGTTGCCTGCTTTTGCTTCAGGCGCCGCCCGACCTCTGCGAGCACGTCGGGGTCCTTGGCTAGCTTGGAGCCCGCTTGCGACGCGGTCTTCTCCGAATATCCGGCAGCAATCGCCGCCTCACGATTTGAGGCCCCCGACAACAAAGCGTCAACAAACCGCCGCTTCTTGTCGGTTAAAGCCATGGTTAACTTTTCCTGAAACGGGAAAAAATGTGTACGTGGGGTCGGTGGCGGTCTAGCTAGATGAGAACCCCTAGCTTTTGACCCCCCTACCCCTTTACGGCACGTCACTGGCGTGCTTCTAAGCCGTCGCGCTGGGCTTCGGTGATCATCTGACGTATCAGCCTCCCAGCCCTACCGCCTCCTCGGCCTGCTTGACGGAGTCGTGGCAAGGCTTGCAGAGGCCCTGCCAGTTGGTCTGATCCCAGAAGAGAACCATGTCTCCACGGTGAGCAACGATGTGGTCGACAACCCGGGCCGCAGTAGTGCGGCCGTTCCGCTCGCAGTAGATGCACAGCGGGTTGTCACGA